>JAFWZN010000020.1 GCA_017522345.1 Clostridia bacterium
AATATTTCTCGCTTTGTCGGCTTCCGACGGGCGGTATATTCGATATCTGTAAATGTTATCTGTTTTTCCATGATTATCACCTCGCCTCTATTATACCATATTCTTCCCTTCGATTAAATCATTATTTACTTGAGGGGAAGGTGGATTGGCGAAGCCAAGACGGATGAGGTGGAGACGGAGTTTGATCTCTGTTTTTGCCGACAGCAGTTTTGTTACGGGGACACCTCATCAGTCAGCTAACGCTGACAGCTTCCCCTCAAGGGAAGCCTTTTGGGCGCTGGACAGGGTGAACAAAAAAACGGGCGTGCGAATTTCTGCGCACGTCCGTTTGATATACGGTCAATGAAGAATTTATTTTCCCAGCATCGCCGCGCCGATGATGCCTGCGTCGTTTCCTAAAACGGCGAGTTCGATTCTGGCGTAGGGCATGGTCTTATAGAAGATCATGGAGGGGAGCTTGGCGCGGATAGCGTCTAAGAGGAACTGGCCTGCGTGGGAAACGCCGCCGCCTAAGACGATCACTTCGGGATCCATGAAGTTGATGATGTTGACAAGGCCTGTGCAGAGGTGATAGACATAGCTGTCGAACACCTTGACTGCCACTTCGTCGCCCGCTTTGGCCGCGTCGATGACGGTCTTGGCGGTGATTTGATCAAGATCGCCGTTTACGCTCTTTGCAATTTCACAGTCGGGATTTTCCTTTGCCGCAGCCTTGCCCATGCGGATGATTGCGGTGGCGCTGGCATAGCGTTCCCAGCAGCCCTTGTTTCCGCAGGTGCATTCTTCGCCGTCCAGCACGGTAATCATGTGGCCGATTTCGCTGCCTACGCCGTTTACGCCGGACCAGACCTTGCCGTCAATGACCACGCCGCCGCCGACGCCGGTTCCGAGGGTGAGAAATACGCTGTGAGATACGCCGGCGCTTACGCCTGCGACGGATTCGGCGAGGCCTGCGACCGTCGCATCGTTTCCGATGAAAATGGGCTTGTCGATGGTCTTTTTCATGACGCCGATGACGTCCACGTCAAACCAGCGCAGGTTCGTGCAGAAGGGCACTCTGCCGGTTCGGGGATCCTGAATGCCGGGAAGGCCGATGCCTACGGCCTTTACGTCATCAAGCGTATAACCGGCCTTTTCAATGACCTTGAGGGACAAATTTGCCATGTCGTTAATGACAGGCTCCGCGCCGCGCTCAACGAGGGTGGGGCAGGATTCCTTTGCAAGAATTTTGCCGTTTTCGTCAACCAAGCCTACCTTTACGCTGGTTCCGCCGAGGTCGATTCCAATGTATACCATTTATTTTTCCTCCTCGAATTCGTTTACGTTTGTATTGAATGCGGCCATCTGGCGGCGCAGAAGCTCTTCCGCCGCAGAATAGCCCATTTGCTTAAGACGCAGGTTTCTGGCTGCGACTTCAAGAACGATGGCAATGTTTCGTCCGGGATGAATGGGCAAAAGGAGCGAAGGGATTTTTACGCCCAGAATGGTCGTGGCGCTGTCGTCAAGGCCGAGGCGTTCGTAAGAATTGCCTTCCTTCCAAAGCTCCATGTGAACGACCATGTCGATGGATTTTTCACGGATGACGGAGGCTACTCCGTACATGGTGTAAACGTCGATGATGCCGACGCCGCGGATTTCCATAAAATGCCTCGTGCGCTCGGGCGCGCGTCCGACCAGGCGCGTATCGTTCACGCGGCAGATGTCCACCGCGTCGTCTGCGACAAGGCGATGTCCGCGCTTGACCAGTTCCAGCGCCGCTTCGCTTTTTCCGACGCCGCTGTTTCCTGTGATCAAAAGTCCCACGCCGTACACGTCCACCAAAACGCCGTGCATGGTTTTGTGCGGCGCAAGCTCGCTGTTTAAGTAGTTAATCAGCGTCATTTCAAGCTTTACCGTGTTTTCCTGCGTGCGGTAAATCGGCACATGACGCATTCTTGCGCATTCCAGCATGGCTTTGGGAATTTCCATCGAGCGGCATACGATAATGCAGGGAAGCTTGAAGCCGAAGTAGGTGTTGAGGCGGGTCTTCAGCGTTTCCTCGTCCAGCGTTTCAAGATAGGCCATTTCGACCTTTCCGAACAGCTGGGGGCGCTCAAAGGCAAAATAATCCCAAAAACCGGTCAATTGCAGGCCCGGCCGGTTCACGTCGGCTTCGCTGATGGGCAAGGTTCCGTCCGTTGAGGGCACAATGACCTCGAATTTCATTGCCTGAATCAGTTTCTTTTCAGAAATCATGCGCTACTCTCCGATTCTGCCTTCTTTAATCAATTGTTCAATCACCTGCGCAACGCCATCCTCTTTGTTGGAAGGCGCGGTTTTGAAGCGTTCGCAGGCGTTTTTGACGGCGTCCGACGCGTTGTCCATGACATAGCTTTCGTTAGCCCACTTAAGCATTTCAAGGTCGTTTTGTCCGTCGCCGAAGGCGAGGGTTTCTTCCTTGTCTATACCGAGCGCGTGAATCAGGTGCTCAAGCGCGCCGGCTTTGGACGTGTTTTTGTCCACGCATTCGATCAGGTGCTTCTGGCTGCGCATGATGGAGGCGCGGCCTTTAAATTTTTCCTGCAAAACGGGAAGCGCTTTTTCGGCGCCCTCGGGCGTATCGAGAACGAGAATCTTCATCGGTTCTTCCGTGAGATTTTCGGAAACCTTGCCGTTGACGACCGTAGCTTTTACGGTGGTCAGCTTTTCATATGCTGCGGTTTTTTCGTTGTAAACGGGGGCGATATAGCCGCCGCGGATGAACGCATGGATGTAGAGGTTCATGCTTTCCGCCGTTTCGGCAATATCCTTTGCCAAATTCATCGGGACGGGCGTTTTGTAATACACTTCGTCCGTAAAAACGTCAACCGCCGCGCCGCCGTTAAAGCATACGCAGGGCGCGTTCACCGAAAGCTCTCCGGCAAAAGCCTTGAGCGCCTCCGGCATGCGGCCGGAGGACAGAACAAATTTTGCGCCTTTTTCCATTGCGGCTTTAGCGGCTTCGATGGTGCGGCTTGTCAGTTTTCCTTCGTGATTTAAAAGCGTGCCGTCCATATCGACGGCGATCAAGCGGATTTTTTTCATCATACATCACCAGTTTCATCTTACACCAAATCGGTAAAAATTGCAATACAAACAAGCAAGCTTTCAGGCGCGTTCAAGAGAAATTGTCGCGCGAAAATGGGCTGTACATTTTGGTATCTTTGTGCTATAATACTTGAGCAAAGTCTGAAAACACGTTCAAAACAGCCCTCTTTTTGCGCGTGTTTTAAGGATTATTTGCGTTTATCATCAATTATTACGCATTCTTTTCGAAAGAAGCAAGAAATTAACCCTCAATGCACCCCTTTTAGCATTGCAAAAGCTTGACACAGGGTGTATAATAATTGATGCTGATTTTGACACAGGGGGTGAATACTTTGCCGAATATCAAGTCCGCCATTAAGCGCGTAAAGGTTTCTGAGAAGAAGAATCTGCGCAACCGTATGATCAAGTCCGCCATGAGGACCAGCATCAAAAAGTTTGAAAACGCTATCGCCGCGGGCACTTGCGATGCTGCCGTTCTGAGCGCGACGCAGGGCGCGGTGGATAAGGCTGCCTCTAAGGGCGTTATTCATAAGAACGCTGCTAACCGCAAAAAGGCTCGTCTTGCAAAGCGTCTCGCGAAGCAGGCGTAATCAGGCTGTTTGTGCCGCATGATAAGGGATCGTGGATACTCCGCGATCCCTAAGTGCGTTTAAGAGAAAGGTTTTCAGGAGGGGTTTTTCGTGGCCATCGTTTCATCCGTTGTACAAATGATTGGAAATACGCCCGTTCTGCGCGTTTCAAAAGCTGCCAAGGCGCTCGGCGCGCCCGATATTCTCTACGCAAAGCTTGAAATGACGAATCCTACCTTGAGCGCGAAGGACAGAGCGGCTTTTTTTATGATTTCGGACTACGAAAGGCGAGGCCTGCTTTTGCCCGGCGGCACGATTATCGAACCCACCAGCGGAAACACGGGCATCGGCCTTGCTGCAATCGGCGCGGCAAGGGGATATAATGTCATCGTCGTTATGCCCGACACCATGAGCAAAGAGCGCATTATGCTGATGACCGCCTATGGAGCAAGCGTCGTTTTAACGCCGGGAAAGCTTGGAATGAAGGGCGCAATCGAAAAGGCGGAAGAAATAAGGGCGAATACGCCCGGCGCGATCATCTGCGGGCAGTTTGAAAATCCCGCAAATGTAAAGGCGCACTACGAGACCACGGGCCCCGAAATTCATCGGGATTTCAATGGCCGTATCGGCGCGTTTGTCGCCGGAATCGGAACCGGCGGAACGATTACCGGGTGCGCAAAATACTTAAAGGAACAGAATAAGGATATCGAAATTATCGGCGTTGAGCCGTTTGCATCGCCCCTTCTTACAGGGGGCATATCCGGCGCGCACGGCCTTCAGGGCATTGGCGCGAATTTCGTGCCCGACATCCTCGACAGGGCGCTGATTGACCGCGTTCTGACCGTGAAGGACGAGGATGCATTTGAAACCGCGAGGCTTCTTGCGCGCACCGAAGGAATTTTAGCGGGCATTACATCCGGCGCGGCGCTTTTCGCCGCTTCACAAATTGCAAAGGAAAGAGCGGGCGGCCTTCCCGTCGTGTGCGTTTTGCCTGACAGCGGCACGCGATATTTGTCCGGCGGCCTGTTTGAATAAAGATTTCACTTAATTTTCATGCCGTATTGATGCCGAAAGGCATATTTTTGTGCTACTCTATAGGAAATCTTAAATTGGAGACGAATAGAATTTGGAAAATTTTGATTTTAATGTATCTTCCGACATTTTAAATGCCGTCAGCGACATGGGGTTTGCGTCGCCCACGCCCATTCAGGCGCTGGCCATCCCGCCCATGCTGGAGGGAAAGGACGTTATCGGACAGGCGCAGACCGGCACGGGCAAAACCGCCGCCTTCGGCATCCCCATGGTCGAAAAGGTGGACGCCGCCGACCGTTCCGTTCAGGCAATCGTCATTTGCCCCACGCGCGAACTGGCCGTTCAGACTGCCGGTGAAATTCAGAAAATCGCAAAATACCGCCCGTATCTGCGCGCGCTCGCCGTCTACGGCGGCCAGCCCATCGAGCGTCAGCTTCGCGCGATGAGCATGGGCGTGCAGATCGTGGTCGGAACGCCCGGCCGCATCATGGATCATATGAACAGGGGAACGCTCGACCTAACCAATGTCAAGCTTGCTGTTTTGGACGAAGCCGACGAAATGCTGGACATGGGCTTTAGAGACGACATTGAAGCTATTTTGTCCAAGGCGAATGAAAACCGGCAGACCGCGCTTTTCTCCGCCACCATGCCGCTTCCCATCATGGCGCTTTCGAAAAAATACCTGAAAGAGCCGGAATTCTTACGCGTGGAGAGCAAGAATCTTACCGTCGAAAAGGTGCGCCAGAGCTATATCCCCGTGCGTTCCTTCCATAAGCCGGAGCTTCTGAGCCGAATTCTCGTTCGCGACGGCATCACCCGCGCCCTTGTTTTCATGAATACGAAGCTGGGCGTTGAGGAAGTTGTAACCTCTCTTCAGTCCCGAGGCTTCTCCGCCGCCGGTCTTCACGGCGACATGCGTCAGATTGAAAGAGACGCAATCATGGCCCGCTTCAAAAACGGCATGGTATCCATTCTTGTCGCCACCGACGTCGCCGCGCGCGGCCTGGATATCGACAATGTGGAAGCGGTATTCAATTACGACATCCCGCTGGACGTGGAATATTACGTGCACCGCGTGGGCAGAACGGGCCGCGCCGGCCGCGAGGGCCGCGCCTATACCTTCGTCGTGGGCCGCGAAACCGCGCGCATGTGGGAATACAGAAAGATCACAAAGGCGACCATTCTTTGCGAACAGCCGCCGTCGGGCGAGGACATCAAAAAGGCCGAAGAGGAGCGCTTAATTGAGCGAGCGCAGGAGAAGGGTGCGGCGGAAATTTCCGAAACCACCCTTGAAACCGCGAAAAAGCTCATCGAAGCCATGGAGCCCGAAAAAGCCGTGGCTGCGCTCATCACGATGCTTGAAGAAGCCGTGGGTGAAAAAATCAATCCCGCCCTCGACATCCGCATTCCCGAGCCGCCTAAGCCCCAGCCCAAGCCCGCGCCCCAGCGTCCTGCCTTCAGCCGCGACGGCCGTCCGGGCGGAAGATTCCCCGCCCGCCGCGAAAACGACCGTTTCGACCGTTCCCGCAGAGACGATAGGTTTGACAGACGCGACCGCTTTGACAGAAGAGGCGAAAACGCGGACGAACGCAGAGATTTTAAAAAGAAGGAATTCGATAATCAGGATGCGCCCCGTCCCCGCAAGGGCAGAGAGGCCATGAACGCAAATGCGCCCGCCTATACCGGCAAGTGGAAGGGCCCGCGCGACCAAAGAAATTACGACGATAAGCCCTTCGAAAAGCCCTATCGCGCCAAGCGCTTCGACAACCGCCCCAAAGGAAAGGGATCGGGCGAAGTCAAACGCCGCGAAAACAAGCCCAAGAAGGACAACTGATCCGCCAAAAGGCTTCCCCTGTGAGGGGAAGCTGTCGCCGACAGGCGACTGATGAGGTGGCTCCGAAACGAGATTGATCTTGGTTTGGCCAAAATCTAATTCGCGGCTCCACCTCATCCGTCACGGCTTGCGCCGTGCCACCTTCTCCTCAAGGAGAAGGCTTTTGGACGCCGCACTAAATCCTTTAAAAGAAAGCGTTTGCGCATACGCTTATACAAAAAGGGCAACTGATCCGCCAAAAGGCTTCCCCTGTGAGGGGAAGCTGTCGCCGACAGGCGACTGATGAGGTGGCTCCGAAACGAGATTGATCTTGGTTTGGCCAAAATC
>JAFWZN010000021.1 GCA_017522345.1 Clostridia bacterium
ACCATCAACAAACCTCTGGGTGAGGCATGGAGAGGGGGCGCACTCCCTCTCCATTTTCAATCGATTTTGGCGGCATGTACTTAAAAATCGCGCGTTTTCACAAAGCGCAGCGACTGAAAACGCTTCCCCTTTCCGATCCCCGCCCGGAAATTTAAGAAGAATTTCAGGGGATCGGCCCCTCTTATCAAAAAAGGCACTTTTTTGATGACTTGAATCCCGTCTGTCGCGACGGGATTTTCATTATCGGAAGGAAAACACGATTTCGCCTTCCTGCGTATGGTAGGGATATACGCTTCCGTCGGGGAAGCGGTCTGAAAATTCGCCTTCGATTTTGAGAATGCAGGGCGTATTTTTCATAACGCGGACACCCTCAATGCCGATTGTGATTCGATCCTTTTTTATCAGCTCCGCAATGCCGATTTTATCCTCCCAGAGGATTTTGCCCGTTTCCTCATCTGTCAGGGTGAATCGGATCATAGAACGCGAGGTGCGGTTTACCTCTTCCGGGGCGACGGGCATGGAAAATGCGGTGAGGGTGACGTCGTTTTCAAAAGTGAAGGGAGCGGATCGGCAGCTTTCACGCGAAAGGTCGATTTCGGATCGGATGGTTTCTTCGCCCCCGACGGCGTAGGCGGGCTTGGGAACATAAGCAAAGTTAACGTAGACAAGAAGCAGACACACGAAAATCAGAATGGCCGGGCGGGCAAGAAGCACCCATTTTTCGCCCTTCGAGCCGGGTGCGGTTTCCCTTTCGGAAAGAGGATACAGCTTCCACATGGCGAAAAGCGCGCATGCGATAAACAGCGCCATGAACACAAAGCGCACCGGACCCAGCCCCAAGGAATCCAGAAAGCCCGCCAGATGTCCGAATTCAGCCGCGCCGCCTTCGGACAGAACATCAGTCGGGATGGCGGCGTATTTCGCCTGCATTCCCTCGGGAAGCGAGACGTTTTTAAGAATCAGGGACGAAAAGAGCTTTCCCGTGTTGTAAATCCAGTGGTTTGCCAGAATATAGATTCCGCCGCCCAGACTCATCAGCGTATCGGTCAAAACGGCCATGGTTCGGCTGCCTTTCAAGATGGATGCGAGAACAGCCAGGAAGGGAACGCACAGAACAATCCAGTAGGAGCGGATGGGCGTGAGAGACGAAAACGCAGCGAAGGCGATGAAGCCCAGATATACCGCCATTTTGCCCTCGCTGACGGCGTCCGATTCCTTTCTTGAATACGCGAACAGGCACAAAAGAAAATAGGCGATCAGAAAAAGATTGATGCCGATCTGCATGTTGTTTATGCTGATCACCGCATTCAAAATGAGGCGGATCGCGTCGCCGTTTTGAGAACCGATGGCGGCAAGATAATACGCGTCGTCCTTAAACGGGATGGACAAAAGCGCAGAGGGAATCAGAACGGGCAAGAGGCGCAAAAGGATTTTAAGCACGTTTTTGTGCCTTAGAAGCACCATCGGGATTAAGAGGAACACCGAAAACAGCTTAAACGGCACGGACAGCGCGAAAACAAGGATGCACTGCGCGTCCTTTTTCTCGGCATAAAGCCGAACCGCAAGCAGCATAAACCAAAGTGAAATGCAGTCATACTGAACCGCAATCATCGCGGGCACAAACGCGCACAGGGAGCTAAAAAGCAGAAACACGCTTAATTTCGGCGCATCCTTCTGGTCCGGCGCAAGAAGCTTTACAAGCTTTGCCATCTCCCGCGCAATGAGCGCGTAAAAGAAAACCACCATGAGCTTCGACCACAAAAGCGCAAGGACGCTCGACGTATAGTCAAAGCCCGCGTATATGTGCATAAGACTCGTCGGAAGATTCCATACGGCAAACAGCGCATACAGCAAAATGTTGTAGTTTGCGCTGTATTCCGTTCCGGGCGCGGCATGCTTTGCGGAATATTCATAAAAAGAAAGCGGATGCCCGTCAATCACGCATTCCGTGAACATGACCGCGTTGTCCAGCGTGTCTGCGATATCCTGATAAAAGAAAAGAAAAAAGCCCGCCATAAGCGCAAAGATAAGCAGTCCAACCGATACGCGCCTTACGTTTGCGGACGAAAACAGATTCATTCAAAAAGCCTCCTGACCGGATGATATTACTTAAGCGGCGGGAGGCGAAACGCCTCCCCTGCGAGATTAAATCGGCAATCTGCGACAAAACTACCTTATATCCTGCGGGACGATGCTTCTCTGTAAATCCAAAAGCCCCGTTTTGCGCCGTAGGGGACGGGTCTCCCGTCCCGTTTGTCGCATATCCGGGATCACCTGCAGCCGGATTGCCGCTGACAAACGCATGCCCAAAGACACGCGCAAATCTCACCAATTTTATGATAGCACATTCCCGACCCTTCTGCAATTGCGCTTTGATGAAAAAACGTGTATAATGGAAGAAAGTTCTTCGCGAACCGGGCAAAACTCACTCCAAACCGTTTGCGCCTAACAGCCTCCATCTGACGAGGGAGGTGGATTTTGCGAAGCAAAAGACAGACGGAGAGATACGCAAAAGCCCGGAAAAAGAAATTGATTCTTCAGAAAAACAGAACTTATTATACCAGTAGGGGCGATTCACGAATCGCCCGCGCTTTCCACAGCCTCAAAGAAAATTGAACCGCTAACGGAAAGGTGGATTAGCCATGAAACGCATTCTGTCATTGGTACTTGTTTACAGCATGATCCTGTCTTCTGTTCCTGCCTTCGCAGAACAGGGAACAGAAAACGAAAAAGGCTTTTTCGGGAAAGCCTGGGATTCAGTCAGCGGCGCGGCTTCCACCGCATGGGATGCAACCACCGGTGCGGTAGAAAACGCATGGGATGCAACCGCCGATTTCGCTGAAACGGCTTGGGACGCAACTACAAATGCGGCTGAAGTTGCATGGGACGCAACTACAGGAGCAGTTGAAACCGCGTGGGACGCTACCACCGGCGCAGTTGAAACCGCGTGGGACGTAACTACTGGTGCTGTGGAAACAGCATGGGATTGGACACAAGGTGCCGCGACCGATGCATGGAATTGGACTGCTGATGTCGCCACAAATGTCTGGAGCGCAACAACCAACGCGGCAGTCGGGGCATGGAACTGGGCAGGTAATCTCATCCACGTCATCCGAGAAGATTCGATGGACGCTCTCACGGAAGCGTATTCGATTACGGCGGAAAATCTCGGAATTGACAGTATTACCGCTGAAAAAATATGGTCTTATGCCATGGAATACGCGACAGCGCACAATATCGGCAAAGAGGACATGGCCAAGCTTACGATTGCAGCATTGGTTCAGATTGCCTCGACAACCGAGAACATTGAAACGATTTCAGAGGATGTCATTCGCTACATACAGAATATCGGCGTAAACAGTCAGAAAAGCGCGGACGACGCAGTGGAAGCACTTGAAAATACGCTCGAAGCCGCTTCTGAAAAGCCGGTGCTTGATCCCGACGAACCCAAATATTATATGGGCGAGGCTGTGAATACCGGCACGGACAATGGATTTTCGGGTTCTAATAAGATTGGAAAAGACGATCCGCATTTCGGCTGGGCACTCGGAAAATTCTTTGTCAGCGGATATACGCGCGTATCGAACGATCAGGAAGGAAATCCTGTTTTCTTAAAGACGGTCGGCGATAAAATTGTGCTTTGGTTCAATCTGGAACAGGATATTTTGTGTCTTGACGGAGATTCCAACAAGCAGATTTCCGTGGACGGCAACGGATATGACGAATATTTCGGCGTAAAGCAAACCGATTTCGGGCGCGGAACGATGATTATCCGTCACCGTGATTATCAGAACGCACAGGGCGGCGCGCAGATTTATACGGATTATCTGTCTGCCAATGTTGCAGTCGGTGCAGATACAACGGTTCAGCTTTTCGAAGAGGGCGATTATGAAGTCGCGCTCAATTATGAAATCAAAAGTACAGAAAAGAAATTCCTTTCGACGTTTAACGTATACGATAACTATCGCATCTATTTCAAGTTCTCTGTCAGAAACGGAAACTGCATGGTCTATCCTTTTGATACAGAAACCGGCGCAGAACTGACAAATACTGCGCTTACGGAAAACGGATTTTATCTTGATCTCGCGCGTTCCCGCTATCTGGATATCAATGTAAAGCGCGAAACGCTCGCGGAAGGCGCAGTAGGCCTTACGGAAGACGTGCGCTTCAACCGTCCCGCCAGAGACGGCGACAGGTATACGGATGAAGGCATTTATACCATCACGGTATCCAACCGCTACACGGGGCAGGAAACGGTAAAAAGAATCTATGTCGGCACAAATAAGCTCCTCATGGCGCACATGGTGACCGGCATGTCGATTGATGAAATCCGCGGATTGATTGCCAAGGGCGCAACGATAACTTCGGACGGAACGATTGTCGGCGGAGACTTTGAATAGGAGGGCGGATTATGAAAAAGCTTCTTTCCATACTGTTGATTGCAGTTTTTCTTTTGCAATATATCAGTGCGTTTTCTGAAGCGGAAAACATTCCGGCAGGGCAATTTCCGGAAGCAGGATTTTCCGGCATGGAAGACCCGAATCTTGTTCGATACACGGAAGATGTGGTTTATGACACGCTGGTAACGGAGCTGAATAGTGAGGAATACTTTGTAGAAAATGTAAGCGCGGTATATATTTCGAAAGAATATCTGGAAGAAGTTGAATATAATTCGCAGGAAAACATTTATTTTGGCTACAAGCTATCGGATATTCTTGAATGCTTTCAGGGGACAAAGTATGTCTTTACACTCGGAGACAACGAGCAAACAATTGTAACCGAGTTTGAGGAATATGTAGACACTACTTACGAACAAATTCTGCGAAACGTTGCAATCGGTACAGGCGTCATTTTGGTTTGCGTAACGGTGTCTGTAGTCAGCGCAGGAGTTGGCGCTCCTGCCATCAGCATGATTTTTGCGGCCTCTGCTAAAACTGGAACAGTTATGGCTCTTTCAAATGGCCTGATTGGCGGTGTTTCAGCAGGTATCGTCAAAGGTATTGAAACGGGTAATATGGAGCAGGCGCTTAAAGCAGCTGAATTAGCCGGTAGCGAGCATTTCATGTGGGGATCAATTTCGGGTGTAATTACCGGAGGCACCGTAGAGACCATCGCTTTAAAGGGCGCAACGATGAGCGGACTTACAATGAATGAAGCTGCGCTTATTCAAAAAGAATCCGGTTATCCTGTTGAACTCATTAAGCAGTTCAGAAATTACAAAGAATATCTTGTCTATAAAGATGCAGGATTGACAAAGCAAATTGTTGCAGGAAAAACCGCATTGGTTCAAAAAATAAACTTGGATTTGGTAGATGAGAGTGGACGAACGAATCTTCAAAGAATGCAAGAAGGATTAGCGGCTCTTGATCTGGATGGAACACCTTTTGAACTGCATCATATCGGACAAAAGTCTAAAGCTTCTTTGGCAATGCTGTCACAGAAGCAGCACGATTCCAAAGGATTGCATATTCAGCAATTGTCAGAAATTGATAGAGCAAAATTCAATAAGCAGAAAAAAGAATTCTGGCGTTCTCTTGCAAAGATCTATGAAATGATGTAGGTGAATGGAGGCGTAATTATGGAAATGCTCCCTTATTTTCGAGCATCGGATGGTGTTTCGGAGGAAAATATTGATAAAGCAGAAAAAACACTAAACGTACAGTTTGCAAGTGAATATCGAAGCTACCTAACAAAATATGGGACTGTTTCTGTTGATGGGCATGAACTAACGGGAATTCATTCATCTAAACGTTTGAATGTAGTAGATGTTACAATTTTGGAGAAAGACAGAAATTCTGATATCCCTGAAAATTGGTATGTATTGGAACAAGCGAATATTGATGACATTGTCATCTGGCAAAATGAAAGAGGCGAGATTTTTCAAACTTGCCCCGGAAATAAGCCGATGAAGATTGCAAATTCTATCGTGGAGTATTTATCCTTGGACGAGTAAAATTAGCCCCAATCCCTCAGTCAAAATCGTAGATTTTGACAGCTCCCTTTGCACAAGTGAGCCTTTTGGATGCGGTGTATCATTACCATATTTGACAAAACACAAAGGAGAAAAAACTATGAACGATTTCCAGAAATATGCCGATCGCGCATTGGAGCTTGGCGCGAAGGATGCGGTTGTTTTTTCAATCGATCAGATTTGCTTTGATTCAAGAACGCTTTTAAAATGCATGTACGGCTGCGACGACTGGGGCAAGAACCACACCTGTCCCTCGCGTCCCGGAAACCCCACGATGGCGGAATACAAGGAAATGCTGTCCAGATACAAAGGCGGCATTATCATTCACGCCAATGAGAAAAAGCTTTCTCAGGAGGTTTCCTTCACCATTGAGGGCGAGGCGTTCAGGGACGGATATTATTTCGCGTTCTCCATGAGCGACTGCGCGCTTTGCAAAACGTGCGCTGCGTGCGACGGAGAAAGCTGCCGGTTTATGCACAAGGCGCGGCCCGCGTTTCACAGCGTGGGAATCGACGTATTTAAGACGGTCAGGCAGTTTGGTCTTCCCATCAAAACGCTCGCGGACGCGGATACGGAGGAGCAAAACTGGTACAGCGCGGTATTTATTGACTGACAAGGCGGTAAAGATATGAAATTTATGCATCTTTCGGATCTGCACATCGGAAAGCGCTTAAACGATATATCTCTTATAGAGGATCAGGCATATGCGCTTGACCGCGTGTTTGAGATTGCTGTGAGGGAGAATGTGGACGGCGTTCTGATTGCGGGCGACGTCTATCAAAAGGCCAGCCCGCAGGCCGAAGCGATGACGCTGTTCGATGCGTTTCTTACGCGCCTTTCAAAGGCGGGAATGCGCGTGTTTCTCATCAGCGGCAACCACGATTCCGACAAGCGCATATCGTATTTTGCCCATTTTCTGAAAAATGCAGGCGTTTTTGTGTCCGAAGCCTTTGACGGAACGCTTCAGAGGGTTGAAGTTTCGGATGAATACGGAAAAATCTATATCCATCTTCTTCCCTTTCTGCGCCCGACCTCGGTCAAAAAATTCTTCCCGGAAGAAGAAATTGTTTCCTATGAGGATGCGGTCAGGTGCGTTTTGTCCCATTCGCCGATCGACGAGCGCGCGCGAAATATACTTCTTTGCCATCAGCTTGTAACGGGCGCGGAAACCAGCGACAGCGAGGAGGAAGCCGTGGGCGGGCTTGACAACATTTCGCCCTCGGCTTTCGACGGGTTTGATTATGTGGCGCTGGGTCACATCCACAAGCCCCAGCGCGCCGGGCGCGAGCATATGCGCTACGCCGGGTCGCTTTTAAAGTATTCTCTGTCCGAGAAGGATCACAAAAAAAGCGTCTGCATTGTGGAAATGAAGGAAAAGGGCGAGGTTTTTATTCAGCTTCATCCGATAGACGCCATAAGAGACGTTCGTGAGGTCAAGGGCGGAATGGACGAAGTAATGCGCTTGCCCTATTCCGAGGATTACGTCCGCTGCGTAATCACCGACGAGCTTCCGCCGCCGGACGCGCGGGTGACGCTTTCAACCGTATTTCCCAACATGATCAAGTTTTCCATTGAAAACTCAAAAACGCAGGCGGATATGGACGTATCAAGCGTCAGCGATATTGAGAATAAGTCCGTGATTGATTTATTCAGGGAGTTTTACGGCCTTCAAAGCGGCGGGCAGGCGCCGTCCGGCAAGCATATTTCGGTGATCGAGGAAATTCTTTCGGAAATGGAGGCGCGCTCAAATGAGGCCGATTGACTTAACGATGTCCGCGTTCGGCCCGTACGCGGGCAAAACGGACATTGACTTTAATTTCCTCATGACAGGCGGTGTGTTTTTAATCACCGGCGACACGGGCGCAGGCAAGAGCACCATTTTCGACGCGATCAGCTTCGCCCTGTACGGCGAGGGCTCGGGCGGCAAGGAAAAGCGCGTGGCGCGTTCGTTCCGCTCGGATTATGCCGACGCGAAGACGGAAACCTATGTGCGCCTTCGGTTTACGCACAAAATGCGCACCTATGAGATCACGAGAAATCCCGAATACGAGCGCGATAAGGTGATCGGGAAGGGAAAAACCAAGCAGGTCGCCAGAGCCGTTTTCAAATGTGAGGAAACGGGCGAGGTTGTGGACGGCACGCAGGCTGTGGACGAAAAGATTCTGTCCCTGATCGGTCTTACCCGCGACCAGTTCGCTCAGACGGTTATGATCGCACAGGGCGATTTTTTGAAAATACTGAACGCCAAAAGCGAAGAAAGAAAGCGGCTTTTTCAGAAAATCTTTGGAACGGGCGTGTTTTCAGATCTGCAGACGAGGCTCAAGGAGATGTATCAAGAGGCGAAGAACAAGGTGGAGACGCTAAGCAGCCTTGTAGGCGCCGCCTTTATGCGCATACAGGCGCCGCCGCTTGAGGAAATCAAAAAAGCGCCGGACAGCCTGAATCGGATGCTTCCTGCGCTTAAGGAGTATATTGCTTCAGAGAAAGAAAATATAGCGCTTTTATCCAGGGAAATTGAGAAGCTTGACGAAACGCGCATGAAAAAGCAGGCCGAAATTTCGGATGCACGCGCCGTCAATAAGGATTTTGACGAATTGGAAGCGCGCGAAAAGCAGCTCGGCATGCATCTATTAAGAAAAGACGAGATGCTGGACGCAAAGGAAAAAGCCCGGCGCGCGGTTTCCGCCATGCGCGTTCAGCCGGCGCGGGCGATATATGAAAACGCCAAGGAGCTTTTAAAAGGCGCGGAGAAAAAGCACGAAACGGCGAAGGAAAACGAAGCGAAATACCGTCCCGTTTTAGAGGAAATCGAAAAAAGGCTTGCCGCAGCGCAAAAAATTTATGATGACGGCTATGTTTTAATAAAAACGCAGGCGGATGCGCTTATAAAGGCTTTGCCCGTGATTCGAAAATACAAAAGCGCGATGGCCGAGGTTCAAAGCGGAAAAACGCGCCTTGAGCGCGCGCTTCTGGATGAACAACGCGCTTTCGACATGTATCAGGACGCGAGAAGCCGATTCTATCTGGGGCAGGCCGCGATTCTTGCCGAAGCGCTTTCGGAGGGCGAGCCGTGCCCGGTGTGCGGATCGAAGGCGCATCCGATGCCAGCTAAGGCGACCGAAAACGCCGTCACGCAGGAGGCTTTGGACGAAGCCGAGCGCATGTACCGGCTAAAAAATCAGGCGGCGGGCGAAGCGGAAAAGGCGGTTGCGGTTTGGACTTCCGAGGTCAAAAGCGCGCTTTCGCAGCTTAAAGAAAAAGGCGTTTCGGCGTCCGACACGCAGGAGGAGATTCAAAAACGCGCGTCTCTTTTAAACGCGCAGGCCGATCAGATGGAAAAAGACGTAAAGGAGCTTGCGCTTCGCGCGGAAAAGGGCCGCGCGTTCCTTTCGGAGGCCCAAGCGGTTTACAAGGAAACGGGCGCGCTTATGGAAAAATACGCGCTTGATATTGAAATGGGACGCAAGCGTTTTGAGGATGCGCTTTCCGGGGAAGGCTTTGAAAACGAGGCGGCGTTTTTATCCTCTCTTCTTGAGCAGAATGCGCTTGCAAGGCTTGAAAACGAGATCAAAGCTTACGAAGATACAAAAATTCAATTGGAAAGCCGGATCGACGCGCTGAATATCCGCCTGTCAGGCAAAACGCGCGTCGACACGAATGAATTGTCGGAAGCGCTTTTGAGCGCGGAAACGCTTCTCAAAGAAAAACGGCAGGCGCTTTCTCAAATGGACAAGCATATTTCGGCGAACGAGGATGCGCTTTTGTCGCTTGAATCTACGGCAAAGAAAAAAGCCGCCGCTGAGGAACGCTGGGCGCTTGTCACCGACGTGTACGCCACCGTATCCGGCCAGCAATCCGGCAAAATGAAGATGTCCTTTGAGACCTATGTTCAGCAGTATTATTTTAAGCAGGTGATTGCCGCCGCCAACAAACGCCTGACCCAGCTTACCGAGGGCATGTTTATTCTGCGCGTCAAGCAGGAGGCGAGCAATCTGCGCGCGCAGGCGGGTCTTGATCTGGAGGTGCTCGACCGAAGCACCGGTCTTTGGCGCGATGTAAACACGCTATCCGGCGGCGAAAGCTTTATGGCCTCCTTGGCACTCGCGCTCGGCCTTTCGGATGTGGTTCAGTCCGGAAGCGGCGGCATCCGTCTGGACGCGATGTTTATAGACGAAGGCTTTGGAACGCTGGACGAAAACGCGCTTAAGCAGGCGATGGCGCTTCTTACGCGTCTGGCAGACGGAAACCGCTTAATCGGCGTTATTTCCCACATGCCGGAATTAAAGGAGCGCATATCAAAGCGCATCGTGATTTCCAAAAAGACGTTCGGCTCCGTCGCGTACGTAGAAGAAGGATAGAAAAGAGGGCTGCAAAACGCAAGTTTTGCAGCCCTTCAATGATGCGCCCGGCGGGCATGAAGCGCGCCTGTGGGCGCGTTTTTTATAGGGATGGGAGTCTTGCTTTTATGGGATCAGGGCGTTTTCATCGGACCCGCCGTCGTAGATTCTTACGGTAAAGGTGAAGGTTGTGCCTTTTCCCTCTTCGCTTTCAACTTCAATGCTTTCGCCCATCAGCGTCAGCATTTCTTTGGCGATGGAAAGGCCGAGGCCCGAGCCCATGCCGGAGTGCGCCTTGTCCACCTTATAGAAGCGTTCAAACAGATGGGGCAGGTGCTCTTTGGGAATGCCGGTTCCGGTGTCGCTGACATAAATGACGGCTCTTTCTCCCGACCAGTCGCCCGAGAGGCTGATTTTTCCGTTTTCGGGCGTGTATTTGACGGCGTTGTCGATCAGGATGCCCAAGAGCTGCTCGATTCTGTCCGGATTTGCGTACAAAGGGGGACAGGCAGGAAAATCGGATTCGATAACCAGCTCTATGGATTTTTCCTGACAGAGGCTCTTATATTTATCGAATACGTCGTCGATCATTTCGCCGAGCCGGAAAACATCGGGTTCAATGGCAAGGTTGCCGCTTTGCAGGCGCGAAAGCTCCATTAAGTCGCTGATGAGTCTTGAAAGGCGCAAAACTTCCCTCAATATGATGTCGTAATAGCGCTTTTTCGTATCTTCATTCGTAACCATGCCGTCTCTGAGCGGCTCGATGAGGCCGCGCACCGCCGTTAAGGGCGAGCGCATTTCGTGTGAAACGTTGGCTACGTATTCGCGCCTTGTTTTTTCAAGCAGGGCTTCCTTGGAAACGTCCATGAATACGCCGACCGCGCCCTCAATTTCACCCGAATCGTTTCGAACGGGCGCGATGGATGCGTGGATGACGGTCATATATTCGGTCAGCTGGAAGGTGGAAATTTCGCCCGTTTCCATCGTCTTTCCAAACGCTTCCCATACTTCCCTATGCGCAATCACGCGCATGCGGGGGTCGGATTCGGAGGACTGATGCTTAAACAGCTTTTCAAGCGCGGGATTGATGTGGGTGATGTTTCCTTCCTTGTCAATGGCGGCAATACCCTCGGTCATGCCGTTTAAAATCTGCACAAGGCGATTGCGCTCAAAGGTAAGCGCGCTGAACGTCTTTTTAAGCGTTATGGAAAGGCGGTTGAACGATTGCGCCAATTGACCGATTTCACCGAAGGTTTCTTCATTGACGCGCAGATCGAACTGCCCGTCCGCCATGCGAAGCGCAACCTCGTTCATGCGGCGAAGCGGGCGAATGAGCCTATACAAAAGGACATTGAGCAAAAGGAAGATTATGGGCGCAATGACAAGCATGACGATAATCATAGAGCCAGCCAGCGCGCCGCGCGCGGCAAGGGCTTCATACTGCGGAACATACAGAAAAAGCGCGCCCACCATTTCGCTGGCTGCGTTTTTCACGGGAACGCCGACGACCACGATTTCGCCGATGATGCCGGTGTGCTGTACGCGGACAATGGATTCGGCATTCTGAAGAAGCTGGACGGATTTTTTGACGTCGGACAGAAGATTGGCAGAATCCATGTCGCTTGCCAGACGGATTTCGCCCAAGCGGTCGGTGATGATCAGATAGGCGTTTATAACGCTTGAATCATTCTCATTTCTGTCCACCAGCGACAAAAGCAGTTCTTCGCTGACGCGTCCTTCCAGATATTCAAGCACGATATTGGCCAAAGATTGCGCGCGGGGCTTAAGCTCCGCCGTTTTTAAATTCATAAACACGCTTCCGGACAGCTTAACAAACGATACCCAAATAAGAAGAATCATCAGCACAAACGCCACGAATACGCTGATGTACACTCGCGTCAGAAGGGAGCGCTTCTTCTTCATCATGCGCCGAAAACCTCAAATCGATAGCCTACGCCGTACACGGTTTTAAGCTCCCAAGGCACGCCTTCGGTGGGAAGCTTCTGACGGATGCGCTTGATGTGCGCGTCGACCGTGCGGGTGTCTCCGAAATAGTCATAGCCCCAGACGCGCGATAAAATCTGCTCTCGCGAGAAAACCTGTCCGGGAGAGGCGGTCAGCATGTGAAGAATTTCCACTTCCTTGGGCGTGCAGGGAACGATCTGACCATTGATGCGCACTTGATAATTGTCTAAATTGACCTCCAGCTGCGGAAGGCGCACGATGTTTTTTTCCGTTTCCTGCGGCGCTTCCTCAAAGCGCCGCAGAACCGCCTTGATGCGCGCCAGCACCTCGCGGGGGGAGAACGGCTTTACGATGTAATCGTCCGCGCCGAGCTCAAGCCCTAAAATGCGGTCGATCTCTTCGCCCTTGGCTGTGAGGATCACAATCGGCACGCGGCTCGTCTGGCGGATGGTGCGGCAGACGTCGATGCCGTTCATGCCGGGCATCATAAGATCGAGGACGATCAGATTAGGGTTTTCGTTTTCGGCCATCTGCAGGGCTTCCGTTCCGCTGAATGCGGAAATATGCTGATAATTTTCGTTATCCAGATAAATGCCGAGCGACTCATGCACCACGGGGTCGTCGTCTGAGATCAGAATAAGCGGGCACTTTGTCATAATATTCACCTCGTGTAATTTCTTTACCTATATTATAATGCATAGAATCATAAGGAGTAAAGCATATTTTCCGAAAGCCCACATTTTATCACATTTTACGCATACTTTAGCAGTTTTGTCAGGGTTGTATTTTTGTATATCCTCAGGTATAATTGTAAAAAAAGAGATTAACAAACATTGGAGGCGTCAAATATGAATTACCTTCCCGATTGGCAAAACCCCGATGTGATTCACATTAGAAGATTAACAAACAGAACCACGCTCATCCCTTATAAAAACGAGAAGCAGGCTGAAAAAATGCAGCGCGCGCTCAGCCCCTTCTACACCTCCTTAAACGGCAGCTGGGACTTTTATTATGCAGAGGACGGCGTGTGCCCGGAGGAATTTTTCCGCCTGGATTACGACGTAAGCGATTGGGACGCGCTGGATGTGCCCGGCAACTGGCAGATGTCCGGCTACGGAATTCCGCAGTATACAAACGTCAACTATCCCATTCCCTTGGATCCGCCCTATGTTCCGGATGACAACCCAGTCGGCCTTTATCGCCGCTGGATCCGTCTTCCCGAAGATATCGGCGAAAAGCGCGTTTTTCTCAATTTTGACGGCGTAAACAGCTGCTTTTATGTGTATGTCAACGGCGAGGAAGCGGGCTTTTCCAAGGTTTCCCACATGCCTTCCGAGTTTGATATCACTTCTTTCGTTCAGCCCGGCGACAACTTGATTGCCGTTAAGGTATTCAAGTGGTCGGACGGCACGTATCTGGAGGATCAGGATTTCTGGCGCTTAAGCGGTATTTTCAGAGACGTGTATCTTTTAACCGTGCCTAAGTCGCACGTGTTTGACGTAAGGTGCATATCCGGCCTTGAAAACGAATACAAGGACGGCCGTCTCACGGTGGAGATGGATGTTCTGGGCGCGGAAGGCTGTGAAATCGAGGCCAAGCTGTACGACGGAAAAACGCTGATTGACGTAAAAAAGCAGGCGGCAAGCGAAAAAGCAGACGCTTCGTTTTTCGTAAAGGATGTCAAAAAATGGAATGCGGAAGAGCCGAACCTTTATCATGTGCACGTGCTTCTCATTAAGGACGGCCGCATTTTGGAAGTTCAGCGCGTCCGCGTGGGCTTTAAGACAATCGAAATTAAGGATCAGCAGCTGTTTGTAAACGGCGTATCCATCAAATTAAAGGGCGTAAACCGCCATGACACGCATTCCCAGCTGGGTCACGTAACCCCGATGGAAACGCTTCTTAGAGACGTCGTTTTAATGAAGCAAATGAACGTCAACTGCGTGCGCACCAGCCATTATCCGAACGATCCGAGGCTGCTCGACCTGTGCGACGAATACGGATTGTACGTCATCGACGAAACAGACCTTGAATGCCACGGCGCGATGTCCGGAAAATGGGTCAACGGCGACGAAACGAACGTATTTGATTTTTCCAATTCACCCGAATGGACGAAGGCGTATATCGACCGCGCCGAGCGCATGGTTATGCGCGACAGAAACCATGCCTCCATCATCTGGTGGTCGCTCGGAAACGAAAGCTACATCGGCGACAACCACGAAAAAATGTACGACCGCATCCGCGAGCTCGATCCAACGCGCCCGATTCATTACGAGGGCGATCATGAAGAGCCGCACAGGGCTACCGATATGGTGTCCGTCATGTATCCCTCTGTCTATACCCTGATCGAAGAGGGCAAGAAGGACACGCCCAAGCCGTACTTCATGTGCGAATACGGACATGCGATGGGCCTTGGCCCGGGCTCTCTTGAGGAATACTGGAACGCGATTTATAGGTCCAAACGCTTAATCGGCGGCTGCGTCTGGGAGTGGGTGGATCACGGCATGGAGGTGCTCACGGAGGACGGCGAGCGCTACTATGCCTACGGCGGAGATTTCGGCGACACGCCCAACGACGGGAACTTCTGCGTGGACGCGCTCAACTATCCCGACCGCACGCCCCATACCGGCCTTCTTTCCCTAAAGCACGCCCTGCGCCCCGTGCGCTTTGCTTTGAATGACGACGGCAGCGTAACCGTCAGAAACATGCTGGGCTTTGTAAGCCTTGACCGCTTTAACGCGGTATTCCGCGTGCTGGTAGACGGAATCAGCGTCGAAAGCGGAAAAATCGACCTTTCCGGCATTCCGGCAGGCGGCGAAAAGACGCTCTCCGGCTTTTACAAAACGCCCGATCGCGGCGAAGCGATACTGGAAATCGTCGTTTCGGAGGCGTTTGATGTCAAGTGGGCCGAAGCAGGCCACGAGGTGGTTCGCGAGCAGCTGAACCTGAAGCTTGCGCCTGAAATCGAGGTTGTGCCCGCCGCAGAAATGCGTCCTTTGACGATTGACGAGGACGATATGTATCTGTGCGTTTCCGGCGATGATTTTGACGTGTGGTTTGACGTGAAAAATGGCGATATGATCAACTGGGTGGCGGGCGGAAACGAGCTGATCGAATCGGCGCCCCGCGCAAACTTCTTCCGCGCCAGAACCGACAACGACATCCGCGTGGCAAAGCAGTGGGCGGCTTTCGGACTGGACAAGCCCCTTCAAAAGCGCCTTGTGTCCTTAAAGGTCGAAACCATTTTCACCGGCTGCGCGCGCGTGACGGTAAAGCACAAGCATTCGCCGTGCTCCTTCCGTCCGATCATCGAAACCGAAACAAGGTATACCATCTTTGGAAACGGCGATATCCGCATGGAAGTCGATTATACGCCTCTGACCGACAAGCTTCCGCCGCTTCCCAAAATCGGCGTGCAGATGGTTCTTCCCGCCGCCTATGACCGCCTGATCTGGTATGGCCGCGGAATGGGCGAAAGCTATCCGGACATCAAAATGCATGCGCCCATCGGCCTGTACGAATGCCTTGTGGACGATACCCATGAGCCCTACGTCCGTCCGCAGGAAAACGGCGCGCACGCGGACACCCGCGCCTTTGCGATCACCGACAATCTGGGCATGGGCGTCATGGTTGTAAGCGAAAAAGCGCAGGGAGAGGGTCTTTCCTTCACCGCTCACGACTATACGGACGAAAACTTAAGCGACGCTGCCCATACGCCCGAGCTCGAGTGCGCCGAAGCGACGATTCTGTCCATCGACTATCAGCAGGGCGGCATCGGAAGCAACATCTGCGGCCCCGAGCCCATGGATGAGTATAAGCTGTATCTGAATAAAACCGTTACGCTTGCATTCGTCATGCGCCCCTATAACCGCCAGAATCTTTCTCTGACGGAGGGCATGCGCGTGATGCCGGAAAACGTATAAAGAAAACAGGCATGAAAGAAGCATCCGCCGGTCAAATCCGGCGGATGCTTTTTTTGTTTTTTCCCCGTTCATATCCGTATCTGTCAATAGAATCGCGCGGAAACGATTTTCAAAAAGGGCAGGGCGGGGTGTTTATAATGGTTCCAACAACAAAACACAGGAGGCGATAACATGTTTTCCGAAAAGACCGGAACGAATATATGCTCGATTCTTGCAAACGTTATTTCCTATACCGGTGTAATAGCAAATGTAATTCTTCGGCTGCTTGGTACGATATGCGCATGCGGAACGGGCTATATATGTTATGCAGGCGGCGGATTTCTCAATATTATAGCGGGAATGGCTGTATATTTTGCAGCTACCGTTCTTGGTCTGCTGATTAAAAGCATTACCCGGTTAATTTCGTATAAGATTGCACCGGAAAAATATAATCAGCTGCAAAATACAGAGGAGACTTTTTGTGCGCAGTAAAAATCCTTATATATACGCAGAAACCTTCGTCAAATCTTGCCGATCTCGACCGAATGTGATAAAATAAAGAAAATCACACGAGAGGTTTTAAACGCATGATTCTTACGCACGAAAATATGTATCAAGGTGTTTCCCCCGAGAATACGTTTGTTGCGCGCACCGACAAAAACAAATTGCTCGGCGTATGCACGGTTTCAAAGCGCAATATGGAAATGCTGTTTCCGGACTGCCCAACGCAGTATGTCATTAGAACCGAGGGCGATTCTTCGTCTCTGGCGGCGCTCTACGGCGCTGCGGTTGCTCGCATCCGCATGCTGCATTTCAGAAAGGCGACGCCCGCCCGCGCGTATGCCGAAGTGAACGTGGACGACGAGGAAAGCCTGAATGTTTTGGAAGCTTTAGGCTTTCAGATGACGGACGGCGTTGTCCGAATGTACAGAAATGTGACGGGCGAGGACAATTATCATCTGCTGCCGCCCGGATGCACGATTGTGCGCGATTTTTTGGGCGATCCCATGGAGCGCAGGTTTTTCCTTGAAAGATACAATGCCTGCTATGATCTGCACAATGACGAAGCGTGGCTTGACGAAATTGTGTCCCAGCCGGACTTTGCGCGCCTGCTCATGGTTTCTACGGAGGATCTCGCGGGCGAGCTGCTTGTCTGGACGGAAAACGGCAAAGGCGTAATCGGCATGATTCAGACCGCCCGCCGCTGGCAAAGACGGGGCGTTGCAAGCTATCTGATGGACGACGCGAGGCTGTATTTCAAATCCATCGGCGTTAAGGAAATGCAGATGGACGTGTGGAAAAGCGTTCCCGGCGCGATTCCTCTGGCGAACGCCGCGGGCTATATGGGCGATAAGCCGATATTGGTGTATCCTGAGCTGGAGCTGTAAAATAAAACACAATCGCCGAAAATCATCGGGCGATTGTGTTTTATTTTATTCTGCATAGCCACTCACATCCAGCGTCGGCTCTACGAGGTCGGGGTATATATCGTCATAGGCGGAATCGGAAAACTGGTCGAGCGGGGGGATGGGCGTTTTATCAGGCGCACGGCTTTTTTCGTCTTCGTCTTCATAAGTGGCGTTTTCAAACATACCCGCGCAGCCGAGAACGCCCTCGAACCATGCTCGCCCAAAGAAAATCAACAGAAGCGCAATGAGCGCAAAAGAAACAAGGCGCGCAATCCACATGGACGCGCCTTGCTTTGAATTCTTTTTAGATGACATAGGGCTTTGCAAACTCAGGAAGCTCTTCGGCGTCGAGGCTGACATTGATGACGAAGGTGCATTTGCTGGCTTCGGAGAGAGCGCTTAAACGCTCGAAGAAGGACTGCATTTCGCAGATGGGCGTCTTTACGAGCTTCATAAAGGCGTCCACACATACCAAAGACAGATCGTAGTTAACCGCGAGCATGCCGCTTAAAAATCCGAAGAAGACCTCTGCCTCGCAGCCCTTAACCGCCGTATATTCACTGGCGTCTACAAAGCGGATTTCGTGGCGCAGATCATAAATATATCTTTTGTCGTCGTCAATAAAAGCGATAATGCCGTGTTCAACCTTGAGCGCTTCGTTTGCGATATCAATCAGTCTCTTGGTTTTACCGCTGCCTTTGTGTCCTGCAATAATCTGAATCATATAATATCACTCCTAATTTGAAGTAGCAAGTCTCCACTTATATTATACATGATTGCTCAAAAAAAGCAAGTATGTCCGTTTTGGGATTGATAAGGAATTTTTCTGCTATTCTTTCGTGAAGGAAGCGCATCATTCGCCGATCTGTTCCCTGCTTAAACAAACAACCGTCTCGGCGGTTGTGCGGTTAACCAAACTGCTTACTTCTTAGGAAATTTTTGCATCCTATAATCCGTTTTTCCTTCCATAAACTCTGCAATATTGTCAACCGCGTCTTTTACATCGATGGGATGCCAGTGAGTACCTTTTGTTTGCGCCTCGTCCATAACATCTAAAACAAAGACACCTCCATCTTCATATAGCTCAATAATTTGACCGTGCGCATTTCCTACGAGAATGGGACAATCAATAGTAAACCCTTCGTCCAGTGCAGTGGTTGTGGTCAGAAACAAATCAAATCTGTCTTTAAGCTGTTTGTAAACAGCAAGGACATCTTCATCTGTAACAGCAAACACAACATCACTCCTTTTTGTTTTTTACCGTTGTGATAGACGCAATTAGTTTTCTGCGAATTGTTCCGCATTGGTTAAGCAGCGTTTTATAGGTTACTATATCAATAGAATTAACGCGAAAGAGAATCTCAAGCCAATACTCTGTTTCATAACATTCCTTAAGAGCAATTTCTAATTTATTTATGAAATCGGAATTGCTTTGGGCATATCTTGCCTCGTGGGAATTTGCGCCGATTGAAGAACAGGCGCGCAATAACTGATTTGTAAAAACTGAGCGCCCTTTAATTCCGTCGCAAATTGCAGTAATTTCAACCGTTAATTCAATGGACAAATCTTTTATTGTTTTGTTTTCCATAATTATACCTTTATTATCGCGCCGTTAGGCATATCGCGCCGTTAGGCATATCGCATCCACAGGATATATCGCAAATTCCGACAGGAATTTATATCGCTGAATCAAATTAGCGATATGTTGCTTCGCAACGCGATATATTGCTTCGCAACGCGATATATTTGCTTCGCAAATGCGATATAACCTCGCTTCGTTCGGTTGCGATATGATATAAATTCCTACGCCCCGCAGGGCATATCGCGCCGTTAGGCATATCGCATCCACAGGATATATCGCAAATTCCGACAGGAATTTATATCGCTGAATCAATCATGTGCTAAGCACACGATTGATTCCACATGCTCCGTCATCGGGAACATGTCCACCGGCACGGCTTTTTCGAATTTGAATACGCCCTCTGCGGTTAAGAGCTTTATATCCCTTGCCAGCGTCGCGGGATTACAGGACACATACACGATTCTCTCCGGCGGCGCAGCCAAAAGCGCGTTTACCACTTTCACGTCCATGCCTTTTCTGGGCGGGTCGACAATTACGCAGTCGAAGCGCTGCTTTTTGTAGATCTTTCCGTAGACCTCGGCGGCGTCGCCCGCGTAGAATTTGGTTTTATCCGAAAGGCCGTTGACTTCGGCATTCCTTCGCGCGTCCTTGACCGCGTCTTCCACGATCTCGACGCCGGTGACAAAGGCGCATTTTTGGGCTGCGGCGAGGGAAATCGTGCCCGCGCCGCAGTAGATATCGGCGACATTGTCGGTTTCCTTAAGATTTGCAAACTCAAGCGCGGTTTCGTAAAGGGTTTCGGCCTGCTTGTGGTTCACCTGAAAAAACGAGCGAGGAGAGACGGAAAATTTAAGTCCGCAAAGGGTCTCTGTGAATTCGCCCGTTCCCGCTACGCGCCTGCACGCGCCGTCCAGCGCGTGAGCAGGACGATTGTTGAGCAGGCAGACGTAAACGGAAAGAAGGAAGGGAAATTCCTTCATAAGTTTATTGGCAAGGGGCGCAATATCCGCCGATTTTTCAATGGAAATGGTCAGAAGCATTTCGCCTTCGGCGTTTACGCGCGGAACGACATAAGCGACGGGCAGATTCCCCCTGTTTTCCTTGATAAATCGAAAAACCGCGTTTGCGTCGTCCGTCTGGAGCGGACAGGCGTTTATGTCGATCACGCGATGCGAGCCCGCCTGAAACGCGCCCGCGCAATTTCCCTTGAATGCAAACTCCGCCTTGTTGCGGTAGGCAAGCGTTTTTTTAGACGCAATGGTTTCCAAAACGCAGGGCTCGGCAACGCCGCCCAAGCGCTTGATCGCGTCGTACACGCGATCCCTTTTCATTTTAAGGGCGCGCTCGTACGTCATGTGCTGCGCCTGACAGCCGCCGCATATGCCGTAATGAGGGCAAAGCGGCTGGGCTCTGTCCTCGGAGGATTCCAAAACGCTTAAAAGACGCGCGTTTGCAAATCGGTCCTTCGCGTTAATGATTTCAGCCTCGACGGTTTCGCCCGGAATCGCAAAGGGCACAAAACAAGCGCGGCCGTCCGAAAGACGGCCGACGCCCTGCATTTCCGACCCTGCGCCGGTAATGACAATGATTTCCGTATTCATTTATTTGATGGAGCCGGTGACAGAGACCAGCTTGTAAAGGTCGGGATCAAAGGTTGCGCCGTTCATGGCGTCCATGAGTGGGATATCAATGATCTGGTTGTCGCGGATACCGACAGCGCGGTTGAAAACGCCGTCGCGCAGAAGCTCGACCGCGCGGGAACCCGTGCGCGTGCCGAGGATGCGGTCGTTGGCTGTCGGGCTTCCGCCGCGCTGGGTATAACCCAAAACCGTAGCGCGGGTTTCATGGCCGGACAGTTCCTCGATCACCTCTGCAAACTGCGAGGAAGTGATGTGCTCCTTCGTGAACCTGAGCTTCGGGTGTTCCTTCTTGAGCTCCTTAAGATCCGTCTTGAGGGAGGACTGCGCGCCTTCGGCAAGAATCATGATCATGCTGCGCTTTCCGCCCACAACGCCCTTGTGAACGACGTCTGCGACATCCTCCAGCGTCCACTCCACTTCCGGGATGATGGCAAGCTCGGCGCCGCAGGCCAGCGCGGTATAGACCGCGATATCGCCGCAATCGCGTCCCATAACGGTGACAAGGCTGGCGCGTTCGTGCGCGTCGCCCGTGTCGCGGATGCGGTTGACAGCTTCAACGGCGGTGTTTAAAGCGGTATCGAAGCCGATGGTGAAATCGGTGTACGCAAGGTCGTTGTCAATCGTTCCGGGAACGCCGATGCAGGGCATACCCAGCTGGCTCAGCGCCTGCGCGCCGGCAAAGGTGCCGTTTCCGCCGATGCAGACGAGGCCTTCAACGCCAATCGCCTTTAAATTGCGGATGGCTTCCTTCTGAACGGCCAGCTTATGGAACTCCTTGCATCTCGCCGTCATCAGCGTGGTTCCGCCTTTATGGATGATGCCGGAAACGCTTCTGGTATTCATCTCGATATAGTCGTCCTCGGGTCTTAATGAACGCATGAGAATGCCGTTATAGCCGCGTTTAAAGCCGACAACGCTCATGTTATTGGTAAGCGCAGTTCTTACAACTGCGCGAACAGCCGCGTTCATACCCGGTGCGTCTCCGCCGGAAGTCAGTACTCCGATGCGTTTCATTTGTCAACACTCCCTTATATTGCTTGACTTTCAAAAAAAGGTAGAAATTCAGCTTCATATGTAGTATTATATACGAAACAAACAAATTAAGCAAGCATGAAAGGATGTTCAAAATGCTTGAAAGCGGCTTTGTGTACTTGGATGAATACGTTCCCGGCATAAGATGGGACGCGAAATATGCGTCTTCGGATAATTTCACAGGCCGCCCCGTAAACGGATACGGCGCAAACCGCGTGGTCATTCACGAAAAAGCCGCCGAAGCCGTCAAAAAGGCGCAGGAGATTTTCTTGAAAGACGGCTTCTGCATTCTGGCTTACGACGCATACAGGCCTGTTCGCGCGGTAGAGGATTTTCTTTCATGGATGAAAGAGCCGGAGGACAACCGAAGAAAAAAGCGCCACTATCCGAATATTGACAAAAAGGACATGCTTGCGCTCGGCTATGTCGCCGGAAAAAGCGGCCATTCGCGCGGAAGCACAATTGACCTGACGCTCGTAAGAAAGGATACCGGCGAAGAGCTCGATATGGGCGGCATTTTCGACCTGATGGACGAAAAATCGCACACAAAGTCTACTGAGATCACGCAAAAGCAGCTTGAAAACCGCCTGTATCTTCGAAAAGTGATGCTCGATTGCGGCTTCACCGACTATGAATGCGAGTGGTGGCACTTCAGACTGATCGACGAGCCTTATACCGATACATATTTCGATTTTGTGATTGAATAGATAAAGGATGGATTTTTCATGGAAAAAATCACCAGCACGCAAAACCCCGTCATTCGCCGCTTAAAGGCGCTGAAGGACGCGAAAGAACGCACCGCGACCGGGCTTTTTCTGGTTGAAGGCGAAGTCATGATCAAAGAAGCGCTGAAGTGCGGGCTGAACCCGATTGAAGCATTGTTTGAAAACGAAAGCGCGCTCATAGACGCGCTCAGAAAAAGCGGCGCGAATGTGCACCTCGTTTCCAGAAACGCCCTTGAAGCCGCCTGCGACACCAAAACGCCGCAGGGCTGCGTCTGCGCATTCACCATGCCCAGAAAAACCGCGCTCCCCGAGGAATCCATGAAAATCGTCGCGCTGGACGCCGTACAGGATCCCGGAAACGTGGGAACCATCTGGCGCACGGCGGATGCAGCCGGCTTTGACGCGGTGATTTTCGGCGAAGGCTGCGCGGACGCGTATTCTCCGAAGGTTCAAAGGGCGGCGATGGGCAGCGGCTTTCGCGTGCCCGCCGTTCACGGAAAGCTTACGGAAATGCTGCCCGCCTATATAAAAGGCGGCGCAAGCCTGATCGTTTCCGCGCTCGACGGAAGCGATCTGTACGCCCGCTCCCCCATTGCCAAGGATAAAATGATGATTCTTGTCATCGGAAACGAGGCCAAGGGCGTTTCAAAGGAAGTGCAGGCGCTTTCGAATGTGCGCCTCAAAATTCCCATGCGCGGCGGCGCGGAATCGTTGAACGCAGCGGTCGCAGCGGGCATTTTGATGTATGAACTAACAAAATAACGGAGAATGCTTATGATCAAAGCCGTGTTTCTGGACGTCGATAACACGATTCTGGATTTTGACGCATATGTCAAAGAAGCTAGGCGGAAAATTTAAAAAGAAATTCAGTTTTACGAATAAATAATCTGTTTTCTGTAGGTTTGTCAATGATCTTGGACGGAGAAAAGAGAGATCATATCTCTAGGTGAGAGCCAATTGAGAGGACGCATAGGTCTGGAGTTGGAACGACTTTGGTGTGCAGCTAGCTGCACACCAAAGTCGGCGCGGGACCAGA
>JAFWZN010000022.1 GCA_017522345.1 Clostridia bacterium
GCCTCGCGGTAGGTGGTGCCCATCGCCAGCACGCAGGGAACGTTGAACATTGAGGCAAACAGGAACGCGAGCGCTTCGGGCTTGCTGATGGTACTTGCAAGAGCCTCGCCCAAGTTTTCGCTTGCAGCCACGCGGGTCACAAGAGAGAACGCCTCGCCGGTGTGGTTGAAGAGCGTGCTCATGATGCCAAGCGAAGCTTCCTTACTGAACATGCCGCCCAGATAAGAGACAAACAGTTCCCAGCGCATGCCAAAGAACATCGTCACCGGCTCGATCGCATTGCCAATCTTGTACAGGAGTGTATTTTCCACATTCCCGTCGCCCGCGTAAGAAAGCGCCCAGAAAAGAGCCGCCACCATCAGGATCATTTTCAGAGCCTTCTTGAAAATGCCCCAGGTGCTGCGCCCCACCATCGCGGCAATCATCTTCCAGTGCGGCTTGTGATACGGCGGCAGCTCCATAATCATGCCCACGCGTTCATTCTGCGGGACAAGCTTTTTTCCGAACAGGCGCGAAGACAGGTAGAAACTGGCGAAAATCAGCGCCACGTAGCCGATGCCGAACAGCGGTGCGGCCGACCCGAAGAAAGTCGACGCCAGGAACAGCACCACCGCCACCTTGCTCCCGCACGGAATCGCCCACAACAGAACGAGCGCAAGCAAGCGTTGCCCGCGGGTATCTAGCACGCGCGTGCCGCAAACCGCACCCGCCGTGCATCCAATTCCAGAGAACAGCGGCATAATCGCCTTGCCCTGCAAACCCAGGCGCGAAAGCCAGTTGTCGAACGCATACGAGAAACGCGCCATGTAACCGATTTCTTCGAGAATGCGGAATACGAAAATGATGGAGAAAATGAAACTTGTCATACAAATTGTAATACAAGTTCCACCAACAAGCACCAGATTGATGAACGAAATCACCACAGGCCAGACGCCAAGCGCATTGCCAGCGCGTTCTACAAGCGACTGCAATACAGGCTGTATTCCAAAACCGATTCCCATGCCCGGGAAAGCGAGAATCATGCACGCAATCAGCGAGACGACCATGATACCAAACGCAAAGAACTTGCCCTTGATATGGTGCGTCGCGATACGGTCCCACTTGCTAAAGACCTTTTCGATGGACTTGGGCGTCGCCGATTCATGCACAATCTTTGAAACCCAGCGATACTTGGCCTCGCCGGTGAGAATTCCGCCGTCGCGCCCTTCTTCGCTATCGAGAATCGCGTCAATCGCATTTTTACGGGCGAACGGAAGCATTTCATTCACCACACCGCAAATGAGCTTGTCTTTTTCAAGGAGTTTTTCTGCAATCCATATTTTCTCGCACACGCCGTACTCAAAGTCGCCCAAGGCGGCTTCGATTCGGCTTATGACATCTTCGCCATCCGTTTTTTCGCTAACGAGTTCCTCGCGCAGGCTCCCGCTATCCAGGCAAACAGGCGTCTTGATGGCCGAAACCATCTTCTTGAAAAATTCAGGATAACGTTCCGTTTCGGCCGCACTGAAGCCAAGCACCGGAACGCCGAGGCGCTTTTCAATCGCAGCCACATCAATCTTCTTGCCCGCCGCTTCGGCCACATCCATCATGTTGAGCACCAGCATCACGGGCATGCGAATGCCCACAAAATCCGCCAGCATGTAAAGGCTGCGTTCCAGCTGCGACGCATCCACCAGAATGCAGACGAGGTCCGCCTTGCCGCTCTGAATGTAGTCACGCGTGACGACTTCTTCTTCGGAGTTCGCCGAAAGTCCGTAACTGCCCGGAAGGTCAATTACTTTATATGTTGTGCCGTCAAAAACAAATTCACCCTCGGCCTGCTCCACCGTTTTGCCGGGCCAGTTGCCCACACGCTGGTGAAGTCCCGTAAGGTTGTTAAAAAGCGTTGATTTACCGGAATTGGGTTGCCTGAGCAAGGCAATAGTCTTGATTTCGCTCATTTTTACGATTCCACCTTGACAAAAATCTGTGAACTTTCCTTATGGTTGACAGCGATAACCGTATCGCGACAAAAAACGAGCACCGGCGAGCGCCCGTCATTCTTGAGAAGTGTAAAGGCGGAACCCGGCGTAAGCCCGATGGAAACAATTCTTGAAATAAAGCGGGAATCGCCCTCGATCTGGGCGACGGTCCCACAACGATTCTCGCCCATTTCGGCGAGACTCAAACGGTCAACAAAATCAGCATTTTTCATGCGCCAAAAGTAACCGAAAACCGCACAAAAAACCACTCCAAATAGACTTACGACAATCCGGAAAGATTTGCAACCCATTCGGTTTTGAGCAAAACCATTTGGAGTAGAAATTTTAGGTTCATCTCTCTACTTTTTGCTCCGCAAAAAAAAAGAGGATACAATGAGCCTTCCAAAAATTAACATTGAAAGAATCAACGAGCGGTTCGGCCGTTTTGGCGAATTCTTGCTCAACCACCGAGCCATTTTGCTGGTGGCGTTTGTCGTTTTGCTTGCGGTTTCAATCGTGGGCATGAAAAAAATCTACGTCGAGGCGTCGTGGGACAGCTACTTTATCGAGGGCGACCCGATGCTTGTGGAAACCGACAAGTTCAAGGAAACTTTCGGCAACGACTACTTCGTGGGCGTGCTGGTCGAGAGCGACCATTCCATCTTGACGCCGGACAACCTGAAGCTTTTGCGCGAGCTTTCGAACGAACTGCGCGACAGCCTCTCGTACTCCGACGGCAAGGCGACTTCGATTGTCGATTTGGAATACATGCTCGGCACCGAAGCGGGCATGGAAATCACGCAGATTGTTCCCGAAGAAATCCCGACAGACGAAGCGGGACTTGCCGAAATCGAAAAGCGCCTGGCCGACAAGCCGGAACTGGCGAAGAAGCTGATTTCAAGTGACCGCAAGCAGGCCTTCATCAACATCAAGTTGCGTCCCTTCCCCGAAGATTCCGTTTGGAAGGCCGAAGGCGAAGCGAAGGGCGTGAAGGCAGAAGCGCCCGACATGCAGACAGGCCGCGAGACAACTGAAATCATTGCGAAGGAAAAGTATGCACCGCTGCACCCGCGTGCCACAGGCATGCCCTACCTGAGTTTCCAGAAGCTGAAATACATCGGCGAAGAAATGGGTCGCATTTTCATCATGACGATTCTCTGCGCCATCATCGTGATGTTCCTCGTGACGCGTTCGCTCCGCGGAATTGTCTCTCCGCTGATTACGACTTTTGCGGGCGTCATCATGACATTTGGCCTGGTGGGTTATCTCGGACTTTACATGGATGCGACCAACATCATGGTGCCCGTGATTTTGGCCTTCGCCGTTTCAATTGCATACAACATTCACATCAACTCGTTCTTCCGCAA
>JAFWZN010000023.1 GCA_017522345.1 Clostridia bacterium
CATCCTTGCTGGATTGTTATATACTGCTCTCGTTGTGGGTTTTTCATAGCAGATTTATTCTACAACAAAACAAAGCTTTCTTCCACCTTCCCAGTGGTTGAAAGCTCTGTTTTTTTCTCGGGGCTGTTGTGCAACAGCCCCCTTTTACATGCAATGGGAAAGCTAAAGTTTCAGGCATTCCATAAACACGGGAATCTGCTTTTGCCATGAGCTTTCCGAATGCGTTCCGTCGGGAATCAGGCGAAAGGCCACTTCAATTCCCTTGTCACGAAGAAGCCGGGCGGTCTTTTCAAGCGTCTCTTCGCTTTCCGGGTGATTCTTCATTTCCTTGCTGCCATAATCCATATAGATTGCGGTATCCTTCAAAACGCACGCGCCCGATATAATTTCAAGAATGCTTTTCGGCGCAATCCAAAGACTTGGCGACAGGCAGGCAGCCTTTGAAAAAACACAATTGTATTTAACCGCCGCATGCATGGCCATCAGCCCGCCCATTGACGATCCTGCGATCGCCGTGTGCTCTCGGCCTGGAAGCGTTCTGAATTCTGCGTCAACAGAAGGCTTTAGGTCGCTGACAAGCCACTGAATGTACTCATCTCCCCTGCCCTCGATCTTCCCAACAGGCGCGTATACAAAATCTACAGGCGAATATTCTTCAAGCCGTTTGTGTCCCTCTTGATTGCACTCAACGGCGACAATCATCAGCTGCTTTCCCATTTTCAGCATATATTCGTTCATGCCCCACGATTTTCCAAACGTCGCGTCTTCGTCAAAGAACACATTGTGCCCGTCGAACATGTACAAAACAGGATATCGTGCGGAAGCGTTTTTATCATAATCCTCGGGCAGATAAACATACAACCTGCGCTTTTTGTCTCCGCTCAGGGAAGGAATCTCGATTTCGCGCTTGATAGCCATATGCATCCTACCTTCTGTCATGATTTTTGATTATACGCCGAATGCATTTATCTGTCAAATGCATAAAACGCCCCGCTCCCCTTGGATTTTCTGAGCGACAGCCTATCCATTAAGCTGGGCCAAATATTGATCCTTCGGCATCATCGGCGTCTCAAGAAGCGCAACCGTTTCCTTCGAAAGCGTTTGGCTTTCGGCATACTCCTCTCCGGCTAAACGGAATTTCTCAAGCAGCGGCTCTGAAAGCGGCGCGGCCTCAGGGATATTCAAAAGCGGCGTTTCCGGCACAAATATCAAGAGAGGGTTTCCAAAATTGTTTTTCATCTGAAGCCGCAAGCCTTCAAAATTCCCCTCCCAATCGGGAAATCCCGCGCCCGAAATCACCACAAAGCGCTTTTTCGAAAGGTCGAAAAGCGCATCGTGCTGAACGCGCCCGTTTTCCTCGTGCATGGAAAGCTTCACAAGCGGAATCAGGCGATCTATCACCGCCTTTAAATGAGACGGCACGCTGTATGTGTACAGCGGGAACGACCAGATGATTACATCCGACTGTAAAATTTCAATCAGAATATCATTTTGATCGTCCTTCTGAACGCACCTGCCGTCGCCATTTTTCCAGCACATAAAGCAGCCCATGCACGGCCTGACTTCCTTTTTAATCACGTCCACAATCGCAATGTCGCAGTTTTCCTTTGCCGCAAAGCCTTCCAAAAAGCTTCGCGTCATGCGCATGGTATCGCTCTTTGCTTTGGGACTTCCATTCAAAACAAGCACCTTCATCTGCGTACTCCTTTCGCGCTCACGCGGAACATTCCGTGACGATTGCAGTAGGCATAAATCCATTTGACTCTGTCCGGGCGGAATCTTGCCGTCGCCTCGCCCTCGGGATACAATTTCACAAACTGACAGGCATGATCGGAAACCGCCATCAGACACGTAATGTAATGATCCTTCTCCATCGGATGGGAAACGCGCGCCAAATATTCTCCGTCGTCATAGGAAACAGAAATCTGATGCTCGTCGTCCGCATCCTCCAGCTGAACGGGCGGCAGCGTGATTCCGCAGCAGCTGACCACCGCTTCTCCAAGTGCCAGAATGCCGTTGCCGCAAACAGGGCACACATAGCACACGGATTTCAGCAGATTGGACGCGCGGTTTTTGTTTACCACATTCTCGCCGGAGAACAATTCAATCACGGAAATCTCCAGCGCCCTTGCAAGCGGCTCTAAGAGCGAAATATCCGGAAGGCCCTGCCCCGTCTCCCATTTGCTGACCGCCTTGCCGCTGACATGCAGCTTTTTCGCAAGCTCCTCCTGCGTAAACCCTTTCTCCTCGCGTCGTTTTTTGATCATCGCGCCCGTTACATAGCTATTCATGCCATCACCTCAATGAAAAAAGTATACTACGCAAAATACCATCGCGCAACCTACGGTTCGTGGAGTTGCAAAAAAGTTCAATCCAAAGAAATCAGAAGGAATCAGGCGTTCTTTTGTAGAAGTGTAATAAAAACAAATAAATGGAGGGATCTTATGAAAAAGTGTATTTGTATGGTTATGTCGGTACTCGTCCTCCTGGGCGCGTTTTCAGCCCTTGCGTCGGAATCGCTTTATACCTTCTCGGGCATTGCATGGGATACGCCCAAGAGCGAATTTTTAAGCGTTGCCGCAGAAAAAACGGTTGTAGCGTTCGAAGAATACGCTAACGAAACTTATCATGAAGGTCAGCCTACCTTTGAAGAGGCCTATGGCTTTTATTCCGTATTCGGTCTTCCGGTTCATCCAAACTCTTATGACTCCGGCATTTCGGTCATCTACGAGCGGTCTGAAGCCTTCTTAAACGGCGAAGCGGAATGGAAAGAAGACGCCGCATGGACGTTAGATCGTATCGAAATAACCGGCGCAGAGCAGCGCCTGCGCGTATTTGCAGAATCAGGAACCGTCAACCCGATGGATTATGAGCTGGCGCAGGAAGTTTTGAATAATATGACGAATCGCTACGGCGCGCCCACCATGGCATATATCGCATATGATGAAGACTGGTACACCGTTTCGCCCGAAGAAATTCCCTATCTTGCAAACGATGCTTTTGATCCAATCGTGTCAAGCGATGCATACAGTTTCACAATTTATATCATTTTCAACAACGTGCTTTTCGCTGTAGATGCATCTCTCCCCGCATCAAACAGATACGGAAACGACGCTTCCGACCTTTCAATGGAAATCAGCATCATCTACAAAAACCGTCCCTATACCGCCGAAGATATCGCCGAATATAGTTATTATATCGAAAGCGCAGACGCCTTCCCCTTTGTTGACGGCAGTATTTCCTACATTGTAGTTGAACCCTGACATTTTATGCCACTTGAGTTCGTCTCCCAAATGATTTTGAAAAGGTAACAAGCAATGAACAACTATTTCGTATGGATTGAAATTACCGCAAACCGCAAACTGATTCTGGACAGGAATACTTTTTCCGAAGCCATGGATAAGTGCGCAAAGTGCGGAATTGATTCTGTGGTTCTGAGTGTTAAAGATACAAGCGGTTTCGTTTTGTATCCGAGTCAATACGCCCCGCATTATTCAAAATTTGACGAAAGCTTTGAAGAGAAAGACTATCTGCTTGAGTGTCTTTCTCTCATCCACGAAAAAGGTCTGAAAGTCTATGCCGCCATCGACGTATTTGCCGAGGGCAACAAGAAAAGAAAGCACCCGCTCATGAAAGGCCTTACACACAAAGGCTGGATGTGCGAAGTCTACGGTCTGAATGAAAAAGATGAACCTGTTGTACAGCCTGTTACAGACGAAACGCCCATTCAGACCATGGGCTCGATTGACGATTTCGGCGAAATCTTTGTCAATCCCGCAAACGACGAAGTAGTTCGTTATGAACTTTCTCTGATCGAAGAAATCATGAACAACTACGCTATCGACGGAATTGTTCTTGACCGCGTGAGGTATGTGGGCCTAAGTTCCGATTTCAGCAATCTTTCTATCGGCAAGTGGAAAAAGGCCAGCGGAATCGAGGGTGAAATCGATTTAAGCGACATCTACGCCCTTCGAAAAAACGGCGGCGAAATCGAAGTTGAATACGGAAAATACTTTTCCTCCTTCAACACCTTCCGCGCCCAGATGATCTATGATTTCATCGAAAAAGTGCGTGCTTGCGTTGATGGCGCAAACAAAAAGATTGATTTCATCGACTACACAGGTTCATGGTATCCGCTGTATCATCTGGTGGCCGCAAACTGGGCGTCGCCCGATCACTTGGAAAAATCTTACCCGGCTACCGATCCCGCAGAGTACGCAAAAACGGGATACATCCGTTATGTCGACCGATTGATGTCCGGCTTCTATTATGAAGATGTCGAAATCGAGGAGGCAAGGGCGCACAACGCACCTGCCGACTGGTACAGCGTGGAAGGCTCGGCGGATATCGCGTATGAGGTTACAAAGCGCGAAAAGCCGATTCTCGGAAGCCTGTTTCTTGATCAGTACAAGGATAACCCCGAAAGCATCTCAAGAGCCATCGACATGTGCTTTAAAAAATCGGACGGATGCATGCTGTTTGATTTGTGCTACCTGGTTCACAATGATTGGTGGAGGCATGCGGCGCGGTAAAAGCGGTCGAAAACAAAAACCTGAGCATCGAAATTCTTCGGCGCTCAGGTTTTTAACTATATCTGAACCTATACGCAGGCGATATAGATATCCATGCTTGCTCCATCCGTTTCAAAACATTCAATCACGTCGCTATCCGCATGCTTCAAATTGTTAATACGCATATAGTCCATCAGCGTCCGATATGCGCCGGGAATCGTATTGAACGGATCGTCAAACGGGTTCTCGATGTGTATGGCGGCGTATTTGTGCGCGCTTTGTAAGTATACTTTCATATTCTTCGGCGAAACGCCTTCCGGCAGGATCCATGCCGCCTCATACCCATGCATGTGAAACACATTGATCTGTTCCTGAGAAGCCCTGGGAAAATCCCATCCGATAATCTTCGGATTGTCCACCTTGCATTCCTTTGCAACATTTCGCATATGTCCGATCGCGTCTCCCTCAGGATCCACGCTGATGACGGCATATTTTACATACCTAAACTCATCAACCGTCTCCACGCGCAGATTTGAATACATCTCGCCCGCGCAGGCAAGATCATCTCTGAACAGATTATCGAGCGTACAGGAAAATATGCGGCACAATTCAATCGCCTTGTTCATCTCAGGCTGAGCCATATCCATTTCCCATTTCGATATCGTCTGCCGACTCACATCCAGTTTCTCCGCCAACGCTTCCTGCGTCATAAAAAAGCTTAAACGTCTGAGGTACTGAAGATTTTTTCCAAAGCTCATGCTTTATTCTCCTTTTCGCAAAGTGCAACCGGTTGTATACTCATTGTAATCGAAACAAGAGAATTTTTCCACTCACCGACCGTTGCTTTTTTCCCTTTTCGCGCAACTGAGCGTTGCGGAAAAAAATAAGGAAAATACAGCGTCCGCTATGCATACATGAAGCAAAGTGCCTTCAGACGTTTCATTGACATAAAAAAGAAACCGAAGCATTTTGCATCGGTTTCCTTTTCAAAGTCTGGGTGAGAGGATTTGAACCTCCGGCCTCTTGAACCCCATTCAAGCACGCTACCAAGCTGCGCTACACCCAGTCGCTCTCACGAACAGATAATATTATAGCGTCAAACGGGCAATTTGTCAATATCATTTTCAAGGAAAAGCAAATTTTATTTGTTAAGTGTTCGCGTGCGGCAGAATTTTTCAAAAGGGCTTGAAGGAGGCACCGGGTTGTGATATGCTTATCACATGAAAACTACTTATGCGGGAGGAAAGACAATGCTTAAGGTTGCTATGATCAGCAAATGGCACGTGCATGCAGAGGGCTATGCGCGTGAAATCAATGCGTCCGGCGACGCATGCGTATCCTGCGTGTGGGACGAGATTGCCGAGCGCGGCGAAAAATGGGCGAAGGAATTAAACGTTCCCTTCATTCAAGACTATGACGAACTGCTTAAGCGCGAGGATGTGGACGCGGTTTTGATCTGCACGCCCACCAATATGCATAAGGAACTCATGGTCAAGGCTGCGAGGGCGAAAAAGCACATTTTTACCGAAAAGGTCATGTGCTTAACGGTCAAAGACTGCGATGAAGTGATCGAAGCGGTGAAGGAAAACGGCGTTATCTTCACCATTTCCTTCCCCCATCGCGTCATGCCCGAAAACCTGTTTATCAAAAAAGCCATTGAAAGCGGCATGCTTGGAAAAGTGACGCTTTTCAGAGTGCGCAACTGCCATAACGGCGCGCTGGCGGGCTGGCTGCCGGATTACTGGTATGATCCCGAGACTACAGGCGGCGGCGCGATGATGGATCTGGGCGCGCACCCGATGTATCTGTCCCGATGGTTCCTTGGAAAGCCGAACCGCATTCAGTCCACCTTCAGCTTCCATACGGGAAAACAGGTTGATGACGACGCAATCAGCGTCATCGGTTTTGAATCCGGCGCGGTCGCAATCTCGGAAACCAGCCTTGTTTCTCCCCTCACGCCCCGGATGATGGAAGTTTACGGCACAAACGGCGTTATCCTATGTCAGGAAAACAAGGTTCGCATGAAGCTGGTAGGCCTTGAATCGAAGGACAACGGCGGCTGGATCGAGCCCAAGCTTCCCGAGGCCGATCCCATGCCGATTCGTCAGTGGCTAAACAGCATTCTTTGCGGCGCGCCCGTGAAATTCGGGCTTGAAGAAGGAAAGCAGCTGACAGAGCTTATGGAAAACGCCTACAAGGCGCATGAGCTTAAAAAAGAAATACAGTTTTAAAAATGCGCGGCTGATGCTTATGCAAAAGCCGCGCGTTTAAATTATGTCTCTTTTGCAAACTCTATCATCGTATCCATGAACGCCCGCGCGGCGCTTGACAGCATGCGCTTCTTTTTATAGAAGAAACTGATGCGTCTTTCGCTGAATGCTGGATCAAGCTTAAAAAAGCGAAGCGCATTCGTGTCCGGCATGTGCTCGATGAGCGTATCGCTTAAAAACGCCGCGCCCATGCCTGCGCAGGCAAGGTGATATGCCATAATCTGCTGATCGACCAAAAGGCGCACCTTCGGGCGCACTCTTTCGCTTTCAAACAGCTTATCCGCCCTTGTGCGCGTATCGTTTCCTTCCTTTAAAAGGAGATATTCCTGCTCTTTTACGCTTTTAAGCGGAAGAATTGGATGCGTATTTTGAAGATGCTTTCCCGAAACAATATCGCTTGCAGTCAAAACGTATTTTTCCGTTTCGCTTGTTACGTCCTTTGCGGGAACGCCAAGAATGAGACGCTCCGTCATAAACGGCTTCTCCTCAAATATTTCCGGGTTCATTGCGCTGTTTTCGACTATCAGGTCAAGGTCTCCGTCGCTCAGTTCCTGATATAAAAGCGCGGTATGCGTTTCATGCAAGCGCACCTCCACATTCGGGTGCTTTTCGGAGAACGCGGACAAAAGCGGCGGCAATATAAAGGACATAAAGAGCATCGTGCCCCCCACGGCAAGCGTGCCTTTTAAGCAATGATTGATATCGGAAACATACTGCTGAAACGCTTCCTCCGCGCGCGACATTTCAAGGGCGATTCTGACATATTCCCGCCCGATTTCAGTAAGCTCAATCGGCGTTTTAGCGCGATCAAAAATCGCGCCGCCCACGCGCTCCTCCGCTCGCTTCACCATTGCGCTTAAAGCGGGCTGCGAAAGGTACATTTTCCGCGCAGCCTTCGAAAATCCCCTTTCCCGATACACCGCAAGCACATATTCCATTTCTCTGAACATAGCCGTTCCTGCCTATAATATATTTTCTATAGTTTCGATAATTATATATGTATTTGATAATATTATACCATTTGTGTATACTATAGTGCAACCTTTTTTTGCACCAACAAATCATATCGCGAGGCGAAGAAACATGGCAATTTACGGCGAATATCGCATTGAGCATGACCTGATGGGCGCGATGCGCGTGCCCAAGAATGCATACTACGGCGTTCAGACCCTGAGAGCCGTTGAGAACTTCCCCATCAGCGGCCATCGCGTAGACGACGAAATGATCGTCGCCATCGCGCAGATCAAAAAAGCCGCGGCAATTCTGAACGCAAACGACGATCAGATTCCCCTGAATGTCGGAAAGGCAATCTGTCAGGCCTGCGACGAGATCATCGAAGGCAATCTTCACGATCAGTTCCTTGTCGATTCCATTCAGGGCGGCGCGGGCACCAGTATGAACATGAACGCCAACGAAGTCATCGCCAACCGCGCCATCGAAATTCTGGGCGGCGCGAAGGGCGATTACACCATCGTTCATCCGAACGACCATGTCAACTGCGGACAGTCCACCAACGACGTATATCCCTCCAGCGGCAAAATGGCGCTGATCAAGAAGATCGACCGCCTTTTGGAAGCGCTCATGCGTCTGACCGACACGCTCAATAAAAAGGCGCAGGAATTTGATACTGTCGTCAAGATGGGCAGAACCCAGCTGCAGGACGCGGTTCCGATCCGCTTGGGACAGGAGTTTCAAGCCTATTCCGTCGCCATCCGCCGCGACATCCGCAGAATCGGTCAGGCGGCGCACGAAGTGCGCGAGCTGAACCTTGGCGGAACGGCTGTCGGCACCGGCGTAAACGCCAGCCCCTCCTATATAGAAAATATCGTTCCCATGGTGGCTGAGCTGACCGACGAAATGCTGATCAAAGCCCGCGATCTGGTAGACGGCACGCAGAATCTGGACGTATATTCTACCCTCTCCGGCGCACTTAAAACCTGCGCGGTCAACTTATCCAAAATTTCCAACGATCTTCGCCTCATGTCCTCCGGCCCCAGAACCGGCCTTGGCGAAATTACTCTGCCCACCCGTCAGAACGGCTCCTCCATTATGCCGGGCAAGGTCAATCCCGTCATTCCCGAGGTTATGAATCAGATCGCATTCAACGTCATCGGAAACGACACCACCATCACCATGGCGACCGAGGGCGGACAGCTGGAGCTCAACGCCTTTGAGCCGATCATTTTCTACAAGCTTTTTGAATCCCTTCACACGCTCACGGAAGGCGTCAACACCCTTCGCGTCAACTGCATCCGCGGAATCGTCGCCAACAAAGAGCATTGCCGCAAGCTCGTTGAGCGCTCTGTCGGCATCGTAACCACGCTCTGTCCGATCATCGGCTATACCGAAGCCTGCCATCTGGCGAAGGAAGCCATTGAAACCGGCGCAAGCGTGCGCGAGCTGGTCCTTGAAAAGGGTCTGATCCCGGAGGATAAGCTGGATGAGCTCATGGATCCTTACAAGATGACGCTTCAGCCGAAATAATCGCATATTGATGCAAGCAAAAACACCGCTTCGTTTTGAAAGCGGTGTTTTTGCTTATTTATCGGATTACAATATCAAACGCATACCCGTTCGTATGCAAATTGGCTTCTTCCCTTGTTTTGATCTGAGCGCCGTTTCGCGTCAAATTCTCAATCAGAACATGGCGGACGGAATTTTCCTCATCCAAGCCTTCAAACCCGATTCTCGGCATCGGAACGCATTCATCAGAGAGTACCTGTATGTTTCTAAATACAATTCTTTCGATCTTCTGCCCCGAATGTCCCGGGCCAAAAAGCCCCATATCGAAGAAAAACGCGCCCAGAAGCTGAGGCTGATCGAAGGTCACGGGCGCTTGATCATATGTTTCATCGTCCCTCGACTGAAATTTGAGCGGCTGCTGATATTTTGAATATTCCACGCGAATGTCGTCAAAAAGGACGTCGTGGATATACGCGTCGTTATGATGCTGAATGTCCAGATGCAGCCAGCTTCCGTGGATCACATCGCAGTTTTTGAAAACAATATTTCTGTATTCATCCGCGTTGGTTTCCGCGCCGATTTCAAGGCCGCGCCCCCAGTCGCACCAGACGACGCAGTTTTCCGTGATGATGTTTTCGTTGTTTTTGTGCCCCCAGCCGCACATGCCCTTGATAACCACGCAGTCGTCAAAGTTTCGAAGAAAGCTGTTTTTAAGGATGCAGTTGGAAGAGTTGAAATAATCAACGCCATCCGAATTATACCGCCACATGCCGATCATTTTGATATCGTCGATCACGATGTTTTCAGAAGCTGCCGGAACAATCGCGAACGAACTGGAATCGCGAAGCGTCACGTGAGAAACCTCGCAGTTTTTACAGTTATAGAAACGAACGAGGCCGTTGAGCACCTTGTGCTCGTCGATATACGCTTTGAGTCTGTCGTTATCGAGAAAGAAATCGCGCGCCAGAGCGTCTTCCCAGATCCCGAGCGCGGCAACAAGGCGCGTGTCATCCGTTCGCGTCTCGCGGCTTCCGTCAAGGATGCCCATGCCGGTAATTTTGATGTTCTCCTTTCCGAACGCAACAAAGCCGCCGTACACAACCGCGCCCGCATCAATATACACGGTCTGATTGCTCTGAAGCTCGAAGATACCAATATCGTGCTCACCCGCGCCAAAATACAGATCTTTGTCCGTAAGTATCGGTTTTTCCGTTTCCGGAGAAACAAATAGGTTTAAAGGCTCATGATCCCCGTTTACCTCCAGCACATACTGCCCGGGCCCCGGCAGCCTAAAGGAAAGCGTATTGGCCGACACATCAACGGATATGTTTTTGCCAAGCGGGCGCACGCATGCCTCGCGAATCTCCTCCCGCACGGTTACGGTCAGAAAAACCTCGCCATTGCTTTCCATTCGCACAAAGCCCGCGATTTCCGTCTGGTCAAGCGGCCTCTGACGGCCCGGCCAGCCACGGTTAAAAATCATTGCGGAAACCCGCGCGGCGGATACAGGAACGTTTTCTCCGTTCACCTTAACCCAAAACCGTTCGCACAGCGTTTCCGAAGCAGGAACAGGCGCGATCCTCATTGCTTTTCCCCCATTCGTTTTTTATACCTCAATGGGCGACCCATCGTCAAACAGATGCTCGTCCTTCTTAAGATACGCGCTTGTGATTTCAGCCATTTTTACCGCGTCGCCCAATATGCATTTTGCGTCGCCGAACGCGCCGAAGCGAATCGCGCCGCCCTTCAAAAACGCCGGCTCCATTTTGCCGTAATACTGGCTGACCTCGGTCGCCGGCGGCTCGCAATGATGCCGGCGCTGATAGGTATCGTGGATTTTTCCGTCATAATCGATTGTGAAAAAGGCCTCGGGGTTTGCGGTAAGGCGGTTTGGAATATCGTTCCATTCCTCTACGCCGTGCAAAAACGTATTCTTGGTGAGCGGACAGCCCAAAAACAGGATCTGCGCACGCCTTAAAAGCAGCTTTTCCCAGCAGCCGCCTCTTGCGCACGGAGAATGCGAGTTTTCTTCGCCCTGTATGAACGCCTCCGCGTCTTTCCCAAAGGCAGCTACCGAATGCGTGGGATGCAAAGAGCGCTTTACGCCCGGGCGCATTCTGAACACATTGGTTAAAAGTCCCACGCAGGAGGGTTCGGTTTTCACGTTGAACACATTGTTGTTTTCATTGATCTGGGCCCATGTGTGCGTGGGAAGAACGAGCAAGCCGTCCTTCATGTATTCCATCAGCGCGTCAACCACGGTGTCCGCGCCGCCGTCCACCTGACCGATCGCTTTCATGGAGGAGTGTACAAGAAGCGTGCCCGCAGGATCAATGTCCATTTCGGCAAGCTGCTTTAAAAGCATTTCCTTTGTGTACATCATTGGCTCCCTTCAGCCCTTGAGCACATAAACGCCGTAGGGTTCGACTTTCATACTGCCTTCGTACTGAACGCCGGTCAGAAGATCGGTCATTTTGCCTTCAAGCGCAATTTCGCCTGTTTCATTTCCGGCTTCAATGACGATCATGCCCTTTTGTAAATCGCCCCTTCTCGGAATGACAACCAGCGTGCCTTCGGTTTTTGCGCCTTCAATGCCTGCGTCCTCAAGCGCAAAGGAAACAAGCTTTTTATATCCCGCTTCGTCGCTCATTGCGCCCAGCAGAATCACCTCGCCCTTTCCGTATTTGTGGCGGCTGACGATGGATTTTCCCTTGAGCGCAGAGTGACCCTGCGTAATATGGGCAAGCGACTCGCCGTTTCCGAAAAGGTCATACGCCTCCGCCCACTTGCGGACGGTGATCTCGCTTCCGTCCTTCCAACAAGCTTTCAGATATTTGCCGTCCGTCGGTACAGAATAGGAAAGCTGAACGCCCAGCATGTCTTCGATCATGCCCATGGCGCGGTCGGTATAGTGCGCGCCGATGGAGTTTCTGATATCCGTCATCGGGCCCGCGACCCATACGCCGCCGTCTTTTACCCACTTTTCGATTTTTTCCGCCATATTGTCGTCTTCCAGCGTCATCTGAAGCGGGGTGAAAACGAGCTTATATTTGCTTAGGTCGTTCCTCGCGCCGATCACGTCCGGACGAACGCCCTTTTTCATGAGGCTTCTGTGGAGGGCCATCAGCTCATGATTGTAGGAATTGCCGTCAAAAATCGGCTGCTGACTGAAAAGCTGCCACGATTTTGAGGTAAAATGCATGGCGACAGGCGTGTCCACCTTGGTATTGTTGATAAAATCCGCCGCTTTTTCAAAATCAGACGCGGTTTTCTGAATCTCATTAAACACATGCGTGGGTCTGCCCTCCGGCGAAATCACGCTGCCGTGCACCAGCTCGTGCCCCGCCCAATGCTGTCTCCACAGCCAATACATATTGCTCTCGCCGCCCAGCGCAACCGGCAGCCAGGAATTCACGCGGCAATAGCCCTCAGGCTTGAGCGCCTGACTGATGGCCACAGAGCCGTTCCACGTGGTTGCAGTCTCCGTGTTCCAGAAGGGCGTATCCTTGATATTCCGCAAAAAATCAAACCAGAAGATTTCGTCCGTCAGATTCTCAGGCGTGTTGTAGTGGTTGAACATCACGACGTCCATCTTCGAATTCATCTCTTCGTAATCCATGCCGTTAACGGGCATGGTGTCCGTGCCGATGGGCGCTTTTGTATATTTTCTCAAAATCTCCGCCTGCGCGTGCATAAAGCGGATATCGCTTATGTAATGCGAATGATGCCATTCGTAGCGCAAATGCGGATTGTGCCACGCGTGGATCGCAGCGGGGATCTGGTCAAAGCGGTCGTATGCCTGGCTGAACAGGTTGAGGTTCCACTGCCTGTTTAAATTTTCAATCGTTCCATATTTCTTTTCAAGGTCGTCGTGGTATTTCTTCATGCAGTGCGCGCACACGCAGCCCGTGCCGAACGCATAAATCTCGTTATCCAGCTGCCAGCCGATGATATTTTTGTCGTTTCCGAATTCCTTCGCCATGGCCTCGACAATTTCATACGATGCCTTCAGATAATTGGGGTTATTGGAGCAGCAATGCCTGCGTCCGCCGTGCTCGGTTTGAAAGCCGCCCTCATTCAGGATAAGCACATCCCTGTGCTCATCAGACAGCCAGATGGGCGGCGTCGCAGTCGGCGTTCCCATCACAACGGAAATCCCCGCGTCATACAGCTGATCCACAACCTTATGAAGCCATTCAAATTCATATTGTCCGCGAACCGGCTCCATCTTGCGCCATGCAAATTCTCCAATGCGCGCGCATGTGATGCCGGCGAGCTTCATTTTTGCAATATCGTCCTGAATAAAGCTTTCGTCCCAGTCCTCCGGATAATAAGCGCAGCCGAGAAACGGCGTTTTCATATTGATCCACTCCTTTTCATTTGTTAACTTCATTATACCACAGCCTTTTTCTTCCTTCAATTCCTTACCCATATTGAATTTTCGCAGAATTTCATATAAAATAGTGCTACAAACATAAAAGGAGCCTTTTTATGAAGATCGTTTTCAGAAACACGCCCTTTACCAAACAACAAAAGGAGATTCTAAGCGCCCTATGCGCATCCGGCGGGTATGAATATAAATGGTACGAAAGGGATGAAACGGTGCATCCTTCGGAACTTTGGGACGCAGAGGCGCTGATGGGCTATTTCCCCATACCGCTTTTAAAGGAGCTTAAGCACCTTAAATGGCATCAGGTTCCTTCTGCGGGCGTGGACAGTTTGTTGGGAGATATCTATTTTGACGATTCCGTCATTCTCACAAACGCCTCCGGCGCGTTCGGAATTTCCATTTCGGAATACATGCTGACAGGCGTTCTTATGTTTATGAGAAACATGCCCGGCTACCGAAAAAACCAAACGGCGCACGCCTGGCGAGAGGAAGGCGTTTCAAGGACCATTTTCGGCAGCATCATCACCGTCGTAGGCATGGGCGATATCGGCACAGCCTTCGCAAAGCGCGCCAAAGCCTTGGGCGCCTTCATCCGCGGCGTAAAAAGAACCCCCGGCTCGCCGAATGAAATCTATGACGAAGTGTATACTGCAAAAGAACTTCTAAAGGCCGTTCAAAACGCCGACGCAGTGGTCATGTCTCTGCCCGCAACCAAAGAAACCTATCACATTTTGTCCGAGGAAGTCATTTCGCAGCTGGACGAAAAAACCATCATCGTCAACTGCGGACGCGGCGCAACCATCGACGAAGCCGCCCTTATAAGCGCCCTTAAAAACAGAAAAATCACCGGCGCTGTCCTTGACGTTTTTGAAACCGAGCCGCTTCCGAAGGACAGCCCCCTCTGGGACATGGAAAACGTAATCGTAACGCCCCACATTTCCGGCCGCGACACAACGCCTGTAAACGCCGAAAAAATCTTTGAAATCTTTAAAGAGAACCTGACAAGGTTTATTGAAAAACGACCGCTGATCAACGTGGTGGACAGAAGAATCGGATATTAATAACGAATGCCAAGAAAAACGGATCAGGCGATTTTGAACTGCTCCCCATTTGTTAGACAGTAGGGTATACTGAAAAACAGATGGGGAGCAGTTCATTTTCATCGTCTGATCCGTTTTCTTATTTTTATATAAGCGCCTCGTTCACTTTTTCAAACCCAAGGCGGCTGACGGTATCGTTAAACCGTTCGCCCTGAATTCCGTTTTCCTTATAGAAAAGAATGGCTTTTTCGATTACGTCCAGCACTTCCTCTTCCGTTTCAAAAAGCTTGGTAAGCGCTATGCCGCGCGCGCATTTTTTGCCCCATCTTCCGCCGATATACACCTTATAGCCGTTTGTATAGGAGATCGCGCCAAAGGGACATTTTTCTCTGCACCGTCCGCAATTGTTGCATTCATTTTCGTTGATTGCGATTTTTCCGTTTTCGACCTTGACCGCCTTCATCGGACAAGCGCTTTCAACCTGACATTTTTGGCAGCCGCGGCATTTATCAAAATCGACAACCGGCTTCATCTGACCGATTACGCCAAGGTCGTTGATATCGGGCTTCACGCAGTTGTTGGGGCAGCCGCCGACCGCGATTTTGAATTTGTGCGGAAGCGGCGTTTTGTGATAGCCCAGATAGAACCTTTCGTGGATTTTGAGGGACAGACCGAAGGTGTCAATCAGGCCGAACACGCAGGTAGTGCCCTTGCAGGAAACAATCGGGCGGACAAGCGCGCCCGTCCCGCCGGTCTGAAGTCCGAATCCGGCCAGATATTCAATGAGCGAATCAATATTTTCATATTTCACGCCCTGAATTTCCATTTGCAGGCGCGATGTCATGCATACTTCGCCGGAGCCGAATTTCTCAGACGCGTCTGCGATGGCGCGATGCTCCGAAGAAGTGATTTTTCCGTTTCTCGTAATCACGCGCACGTTGAATACATCCGGATAACGCTTATCGCGCAGACACCCAAGCCCTTTAACCCGCTTGATGTCCTCCGACGTCAGAATAACTTCCTTGGTATCCATACTGCATCCCTCTTTTATCCTTCGCAGTTATGTTCGCCGCACTTGTGTTCTGAGCATTTGTGCTCGCCGCAGGCGTGACCCTCGTGATGGTCGTGATGATCACATCTGGCGTTCGGATCATAGGAAAGCTTGTTGGCGATAAACATGTTGACCGCAGCGTCTGCATTTCCCTGAACGCCCGCGTACATTCGGATGCCCGCCTGCTGAAGCGCTGCCTGCGCGCCGCCGCCAATGCCGCCGCAGATCAAAACCTCCACCTTATTGATCGCAAGCAGCGTCGCCAGCGCGCCATGACCGCTGCCGTTCGATTCCAGAATTTCGCTTTTTACAATCTTTCCGTTTTCGGTGTCGTATACCTTAAACTGCTCGGTATGTCCAAAATGCTGGAAAATCTGTCCATTATCGTAGGTAACCGCTATTCTAAGCATGATTACAGCCTCCTTATATGCGTTAACGCTCAATCGAAAGGCGTTTACAGCCTCCGTACTTTACCATTATAACACATTTTCTTCCATTTGCAATCATTCGGACGAAAACGCAAAAAAAGTCAATTTACCCTTGACATCCCACGCAAAATTTGGTATCCTGTAAACGTATAGTTAACTTAAAAACAATTCAATAACAATCGAATGACTGGCTCGGGAGAGACCGCTTTCGCGGAGCCGAAGGGGCCGCAAGAACTCTCAGGCAAAAGGACCGGGTCATGACGATACTCTGTAAAGGTGGCTTTGCCACGCCGAAGGTGCAACCGGTTTCTTCCGGGAATCTCTCAGGTAGAATTTTTTACGCAGAGGCGCATGAATACACATACTGTATTTGTGCGCCCTTTTCTTGTGCAAAAACGCAAAAAGGAGACGATTACAAATGTCCGAACTCAAGCGAACCCCTCTTTACGACGCGCACGTCGCTCTGGGCGCAACCATGGTGGATTTCGGCGGCTGGGAAATGCCGATTCAATACCCGGAGGGCATTCTCGCAGAGCACCTGTATGACAGAAAGCATTGCGGCATTTTCGACGTATCCCACATGGGCCGCTTCATCATCGAGGGCAAGGATCGCGTGAAGTTTCTTCAGCGTGTTCTGACCAGCAACGTATTATCCTTGACGCCCGGCCGCGCGCAGTACTGCATTATCCCTACCGCTACCGGCGGCGCTGTGGACGACGCATATTTGTACATGTTTGATGAGGACAAGTACATGCTGGTTGTAAACGCGTCCAACGCCGAAAAGGACAAGGCGTATCTGGGCACGTTCTTACCCGAATACGACGTAACTTTAACAGACGCTTCCGAAACCCTCTCCTCCATCGCCGTACAAGGCCCCGAGGCTGAAAACATTCTTAAGATCCTGTCCGGCGGATGCGAAATCACAGGCGATAAGAAAAACGACCTAAAGGAAATCACGCTTGAGGGCAAGACCGTCCGCGCATCCAAAACCGGCTACACGGGCGATCCCATCGGCTGGGAGCTGTTTATAGACGCAAAGGATGTAAACTGGCTCTGGAACCGCTTAATCGAGCTCGGCGCAAAGCCCACGGGTCTTGGCGCGCGCGACACGCTGCGCCTTGAAGCGGGCCTTCCCCTGTACGGGCACGAAATGGGTCTGGACGCGGTCGGAAACGAAATCCCGATTTTTGCGGTTTCCCTTGCCAAATTCGCCGTCAGCTTTGACGAGGAAAAGGGCGACTTTATTGCCCGAAATCTCCTCCTTTCTCAGAAGGAAAACGGAACGGATAAGAAGATTATGCCCATCCGCCTGATTGACCGCGGCGTTATGCGCGCAGGCATGGACATTTATTTCGAAGGCAAGCATGTGGGCTGGGTCACATCCGGCACCATGGTTCCTTATTACGAGTTTGACGCGGACGGCAGCATCACGGAGAATACCGGCAAAAGATCCATCGGCTTCGCCTATGTGGATGCGTCCGTCACCAAAAAGGACGTCATCGAAATCGACGTCCGCGGCCGCCGCTTAAAGGCAAAGGGCGTAATCAAGCACTTGAACCAGTCCGAGCCGCCCTACGCAAAGGCCGTTCTCCCCAAGCAAGAAAAATAAAACACATATATAATTGGAGGTAACAGTATGAATTTCCCGAAAGATCTTAAGTACGCTTCTTCTCACGAATGGGTTAAAATCGAAAACGGCGTCGCTACCGTCGGCATTTCCGACTTTGCGCAGGATGCGCTGGGCGACGTTGTATACGTGTCTCTCCCGAACGTCGGCGATAAGGTAAAAGTCGGCGTATCCTTTGGCGACGTTGAATCCGTAAAGGCTGTTTCCGATCTGATCGCGCCCGTTTCCGGCGTCGTTTGCGAGGTCAACGAGGAGCTGGCCGACGCGCCCGAAAATCTCAATTCCGACCCCTACGGCGCATGGATCATCAAGGTCGAGCAGGTATCCGAAGAAGCGGACCTCCTCGATTCCGAAGCCTATGAAGCGCACTGCGCCGAGGAGGCATAACCATGGCAGGCTTCATTCCGTCCACTCGGGAGGAACAGCTTGAAATGCTGAAGGCCATCGGCCTTACAAGCTTTTTAGACCTCTATAAAGACGTTCCTGCCGACATGATTTTAAAAGACGGCGATCTCAATCTTCCCTCGGGCATGAGCGAGATGGAGGTCAGCGCCCTCATGTCCAGAATCGCCGCCAAAAACAAGGTGTATGCCACCTGCCTTCGAGGCGCGGGCGCGTACGACCATTACATTCCCTCCATCGTCAAATACATTCCCGCCAAGGAAGAATTTCTGACCGCCTACACGCCCTATCAGGCCGAAATGAGCCAGGGCATCCTCCAGTCGATCTTTGAATATCAGACAGACGTCTGCAATCTCACCGGCATGGATGTATCGAACGCCTCCGTGTACGACGGCGCGACCGCAGCAGCCGAAGCCGCCGCCATGTGCCGCGACAGAAACCGGCGCGTGACCCTCGTTTCCGCCTGCGCGCATCCCGACACGATAAACACCATCCGCACCTACTCATACGGAACGAACGACGAGATGATCGTCATTCCCGAAAAAGACGGAAAAACGGATCTTGAGGCGCTCAAGGCGCTTTTAAACGCTTCCGTCGCCTCTGTATACGTTCAGCAGCCGAACTTTAACGGCCTTTTTGAAGACGCGGAAGCAATCGCCGCCCTCACCCATGATGCAGGCGCGCTTTTCATTCTCGGCGTAAACCCGATCGCCCTTGGCATCATGAAAACGCCGCGCGATATGGGCGCGGACATCGCAGTTGGCGAAGCGCAGCCGCTGGGCATGCCCTTAAGCTACGGCGGTCCGTACCTCGGCTTTATGGCTACAACCGCAAAGCACATGCGCAAGCTTCCCGGCAGAATCGTCGGTCAGACCGAGGACGCCAACGGCGAAAGAGCGTTTGTTCTGTCGCTTCAGGCGCGCGAACAGCATATCCGCCGCGAAAAGGCCTCCAGCAACATCTGCTCCAATCAAGCGCTGTGCGCGCTGACGGCAGGTCTGTACCTGTCCGCCATGGGCCCCGAGGGTCTTAAAAAGGCCGCGACGCAGTCGATGAGCAAGGCGCATTATCTCGCCAAAAAGCTGTGCGAGCTTCCGGGCGTTGAAATGGTTTATCCGGGCGAGTACTTCCACGAATTTGTCACTACGCTTCCAAAGCAGGATGAAGCGCTTTTGGCCCTTGAAAAGGCGGGAATTCTGGGCGGTCTGCCCGTTGAAGGCGGCGTTCTCTGGTGCGCAACCGAGAAGGTTTCAAGGGATGCGCTCGACAAAGCCGTTCAAATCGTAAAGGAGGTGCTGATCTCATGAAGCTGATCTTTGAAAAAAGCGTAAAAGGCCGCGGCATGCAGTATCTGCCTAAGTGCGATGTGGAAGAAGTCGCTCTGCCCGAAAGCCTAAGACGAGCCGAGGCTCCCGCACTTCCCGAAATCAGCGAAACCGATTTAAGCAGACATTATACCGAGCTTGTCAAGCGCGTACACGGCGTAAACAGCGGCTTCTATCCGCTCGGCTCCTGCACGATGAAATATAATCCCCGAATCGACGAGGAAATGGCGGCTCTGCCCGGCTTCACGGGCGTTCATCCCCTCGCGCCTTTGCACGCCACCGAGGGCTGCACAGAGGTTATCGAAACTGCCAAGGATCTTCTTACGGAAATCACCGGCATGGACGACATGACCTTCCAGCCCGCGGCGGGCGCCCACGGCGAATTCACGGGCGTTCTGTTAATCAAGCAGTATCACGATGCGAGAGGCGATAAAAAACGCACGAAGATCATCGTGCCCGATTCCGCGCACGGCACGAACCCCGCAACCGCCGCCATGTGCGGATACACCGTCGTAAACATCCCCTCCGCGCCCAACGGCTGTGTCGATCTTGAGGCGCTCAAAGCGGTGCTGGGCGACGACACGGCGGGTCTTATGCTCACAAACCCCAACACGGTCGGCATTTTCGACGAGAACATCCTCGAAATCACGCGCCTTGTGCATGAAGCGGGCGGACTGTGCTATTACGACGGCGCAAACCTGAACGCTGTCATGGGCGTTGTTCGTCCCGGCGACATGGGCTTTGACTGCATCCACTTAAACCTTCACAAGACCTTCGCAACGCCTCACGGCGGCGGCGGCCCCGGAAGCGGCGCTGTGGGCTGCAAGGAGCATCTTTCCGAGTTCCTGCCCAAATCCGCGCTCATGACGGGCGAGGAAGGCATACAGGTCAAATCCTTTGCAGGCAACTTCTTAGTCGTCGTAAAGGCGCTCACCTACATCCTGACGCTCGGAAAAGAAGGCATCCCGATGGCGGCAAAGAACGCGGTTCTCAATGCCAATTATCTCATGCGAAAAATTCAGGGCACGTTCGAACCTGCATTTGACCGCATCTGCATGCACGAATTCGTGCTGGATTTAAGCACGTTCAAGAAGGAAACCGGCGTTTCCGCGCTGGACGTTGCCAAAACCCTCATCGACAACGGAATGCACCCGCCGACGATGTACTTCCCCCTGATCGTGCACGAAGCCTTGATGCTCGAGCCCACGGAAACCGAATCGCGTGAAACGCTCGATTGGGCCGCCGAGGTATTCAGAAGTCTCTATGAGCTTGCTCATACCGATCCCGATTACATGCACGCCTCGCCGCACAATGCACAGATCGCGCGCCCGGACGAAGTCAAGGCCGCCAGAAATCCGATTCTTAAATATCAAGGGTAAATCTTATCCGCCTGAGCGCGCTCGGGCGGATCAAGTCATCAAAAAAGTGCCTTTTTTGATGAGAGGGGCCGGTCCCCTGAAATTCTTCGGAATTTCCGGGCGGGGACCGGAAAGGGGAAGCGTTTTCAGTCGCTGCGCTTTGTGAAAACGCGCGATTTTGCCGTACATGCCGCCAAAATCGATTGAAAATGGAGAGGGAGTGCGCTCCCTCTCCATACCTCACCCAGAGGTTTGTTGATGGTCTTATCCGCCTGAGCGCGCTCGGGCGGATTTTTATTGCACTTTCCCGGCAGCGGGTATATAATATACACACCACGAATACACGGGAGATGATTTAAAATGGCAATATCCGAAAAAGCCATGTCGCTCATTCAGAAAATGCAGCAAAACGAAATTACCGAAAGTCTGATCTATGAAAAAATTGCCCGCTTTGCCAAAGGCGAGGAAAACAAACAGACGCTCCTTCGCCTTTCCAAAGAAGAAGCCGCCCACGCTGAAATCTGGAAAAAGTACACAGGCTGTATGCCGAAAGCGCAAAAGTTCAAAGTCTTTTGGTTTGCGCTCATGGCGCGCATTCTGGGCTTCACCTTCGCCGTCAGGCTTATGGAAAAGGGCGAAGAAGGCGCGCAGGACGAATATGAACTTCTCTTAAGCGAAATTCCCGAAAGCGCGGAAATCCGCACGCAGGAAGAAGAACACGAGCATGCGCTTTTGAACATGCTGGACGAAGAGCGCTTAAACTACGTGGGCAGCATGGTTTTAGGTCTTAACGACGCGCTGGTTGAGCTCACAGGTTCCCTTGCCGGTTTCACCTTTGCCATGCAGAACACGCGCCTGATTGCCCTCTCCGGCCTTATCATCGGTATCTCCGCCACATTCTCCATGGCTTCGAGCGAATTCCTGGCCGGCCGCAGCGAAGGAAGGACCGATGCGCTCAAGTCCTGCACCTATACGGGCATTGCATACCTGATCACCGTCGTCGCCTTAATTCTCCCCTATCTCCTCTTTCCTGCCCATCAATACGTCGCCGCGCTCATCTGCATGTTGGCCGTCGTCGTCTTAATCATCGCGGGCTTCACCTACTACACCTCCGTGGCTCAGGAAAAGCCCTTCAAATCCCGCTTCCTCGAAATGGCCTTAATCAGCATCGGCGTAGCCGTCGTTTCCTTCTTTGTCGGCATTCTCGCCAAGAAGTTTTTGGGCGTGGATCTGTAAGGGAGTGAATTCAGCAATGAACAAGCGCCATCGCCGTTTTATCCGGCGGCGGCAAAATTCTCTCCGCCCTCAAACCGCATCCCAAGCCCGATGATTCAGGCTGCGGCGCACTGGTTCTTGACAGATTCGGCTATATATGGATTCTGACATGTCCAAATCCTGAAAAACAATAAAATCCTCAAAGAAGCGACCGCTTAATAGACAATATCATTAAGCGATCGCTTCTACTTTATCATTTATTTCACGCTATCAAAGAAATCCTTTTCTTTGACAATTTGAATATTACATCCTTTTCCATTATATTCAATGGCTTTCTTTATCTTCGTTCCATAAGTACCATTTGCATACGCCTGACATTCATTATCGCCTACAATCAGAATGTCCAACGATCTCACGACACTTTTTTCTATCACTCCTCCACGTTCAGCAATATATTTCTCAACGTTCGCTTTTGCACCATAAGCAAAATCACCTGTCAAACAGATACGTTTACCATTAATATCATTCACTTGCGATGTAAGCATTTGAACGGGATTAAGCAGATCATTTATCATTGAAGTAATGTACTCCGCTTCTTCCTTCGTGACCTTGGAATCCTCCAATACTTTATCAATCATTGTAATAGCTTTGTTGAACGGGTAATGATCAGATAAGTATATGTTGTCATATAGCCATTGTCTTAAATTCTTGCATTCCGCTTCCGAAATATCACCATCAACAATAATTCCTTTCAAAATCCCATCTAATATTTGAGTAGCCAGCGTTATCGGAGATGTTTTGACTATATCCAGATATGACTTGACCGCTACCTGCAAAGACATCATTTCATCATTGGTAACAATTCCATCCGCTAAGATGCGATCAATAACACATAAAATATCCGCTATCTCTCTTTGATCAGCATATTCCTCTTTTTCTTTCTTCCACTGCTTTATGTACTGAACTTCCTCATTGGAGACAACTGAATCAATAGCTAATCCACGAATCACTCCATAGAACTCACTGATTGATTTCCGCAACATAGGGTTAGAAACATATCGCGAAAACTCTCTTGTTTCTTTTGGAACATACTTGCGGACATGCTTTTCAACATCAATGTTATATATATCAACAATCGTCTTAAAGAGGTCTGCACAAGCACATGCATCATCAAATGCATTATGCTCCGAATCAATGTCAATATTAAAGTATTCGCATAACTTTGACATGCTATAATTCTCAACTTCATAAGCTGGAACATATTCGCGTGCCAACTCATATGTACATATATAGTAAATTTCAGGAATATCAAGATTGTATCGCTTCAATGCTTTAATGAGCGCGTCCAAATCAGCAGAAGCAACATTGTGACCAATTACAACAGTGTTGGTAAAATAGCGCTCAATATCTTTCCATGCTGCAGGAAAATTCATTGCATCTCTGACTCGATCAGGTGTAATATTATGAATACAAATGCAGTTGCAATCGAACTCATCCTCCGGATTGATGTATATATCTCGTTCTGGATATACAGGATCCCCTGTTGTATAATTTTCACACATCAAGCCTATTTGACATATAGACTTGTTTTTGGAATTTGCATACTCCACATCGAAATAAGTTACTTTAATCATAAAATTTCCTCCGTAAAACATCAAAGCAATCTTTCACCAATGAAACTCTGCTCATATTATATTCCTATGTAAAGATAAATGCAAACACTTATTTCATCATTACTTGATGCAACTCACCAAAACTATGTTTTTGATGCACTAAATCCTATATAATTATGTAGCAGTCCATCAAAAACAGTTCTTTTCTGGGCAATTTAAGGAATGAGTATGAGCAAAAAACCTCTCACCCATTCTCTGGATATTCTCAATCCTTATAGAGCAATGGTTTTTAACTAAGAAAAAGGGCTGTTGCACAACAGCCCGGAGAAAAAAACAGAGCTTTCAACCACTGGGAAGGTGGAAGAAAGCTCTGTTTTGTTGTAAAATGAAATTGAACATGAACAAAATACAACACGAGCAGTATATAACAATCCAGCAAGG
>JAFWZN010000024.1 GCA_017522345.1 Clostridia bacterium
AACTGATACTTTATATGGATTACTACAACAACCATCGTATCAAGGCAAAGCTTAAGGGCTTGCCGCCTGCTATTCACAGACAACAAGCCCTCTCGGCTGCCTAATCTATTATTCTGTCTAACTTTTTGGGGTCACTTCAAAAATCGGGAAGGCTGATTTTTATTCAGTTTATCCTGCGTAGGGAATGGATTCAAACGCATCTTCTTCAAATACGCCGCCTACATAAACGCCATAGTAATGATCCATTGCTTCACTGTATTTGAAATAGCCGTTCAAGCCGCTTTCTGTTGTGAAGCCGATCTCCTTTTCGTTTGCGTTCAGCCACGTAATAATGACCTTTGCGCCCGGGTCGAGCATGGTTTCGTTTCCGTTGATAAAGCAAGGAATAGAGGATATTGCTTTAAGAGATGCGTACTCCCATGTTTCGTCATCAACAAGATCATAGACTGCGGTATAGACAGCGTTTTCATAAGGAACAACCACGCCGTTTTCCATCACCATGTTGACCTTATAAAAGCGCGTTCCGAGAACGTCTAAAATAGGAACAATTACGATGTGTCCTTGCTCGATTGCGTCGAGTCTTCCCGCCATGCCCAGTCCGCTGCCAAGGGGTGCAGGGGATACAAAATCCACATTCTTCATGTGTCCCTGATCCACATAAAAAGCATAGGTTACGAAGTCCGTGGACGCAACGTCGCCGGTTACAAAGATGTAAACGCGATTGGTTTCGTCAAGCTTGGCAAAAGCAATTCTGGCGTCATAGGATGAATAGGGGATGGTTGCTTCGCCGGATGAGCCGTACGCTGTTTCAAATATGATGGTAAAGCACTCGTTTCCGTATTCATCATAGAAAAGAGAGGCGTTTACCGTGTCAATCGCGCCGTCTCCGTCAAGATCCAAATGGTATCTGCCGGGCATCGGATAGGTTTCGGCGGAATCCGACGCCGTTTGGATATCGATTTCGGTGAACATATTTTCGTCCGGCACAAAGTCTACAATGTACTTGGTCTTTATGTAGCCGTTCATGCCAACTCTGTAGGAGAAAATATAAGACCATTCGTCGCCTAAGAACAGAACGTCGATTTCGTCGTCCTGATGAACGATGCCGAGACTTTCGCTCTTTGTGGTAGCCTCGCTTCTTAAATGGAGCGTGCCGCCCTTTTCGCGAATGTAGATCTTTCCTTTCCCGAATACTGCGCTTTCGCCCAAGGACACGATCGGAATGAGCATACAAACAGCCAGAACCAAAGCAAAGAACTTTTTCATTTTTTTTACCTCCTTCTAAGACCAGTCGGAAAGCGTTTCATCCTGAGTATCGCTCCAATCGGTCAATTGATCGATATCTTCAAATCCGCCCGCCGTATTCCAATCGCCCGCAGAAAAACCGTTCCATTCGACGATCATTTTTTCTCCATGCGCATCAGTCGTTTCGATTGCGCCCTCGTGCGTCCATGAAACGCTGCCGGAAAATTCGTCGGGCAGATAGAGGATCTCAAGTCCGTTGGTGTAAAGATCCATAACATAAATCAGCTTTTCATCTTCAAAGGGAACGAGCATAAGAAGCATATTGCCGCTTGGAGATAAGGAAATGTCCAGCGGTGAGAGATACTCCCCGGACGCAGCTTTCTTCAAAAACTCGACGCCCTTTTCGGTTTGGTATCCGTATGCATCAAAAAGCTCATCCATCGGCTGGACCTTTGCGGTTAGGTCGCCGGGTACAATGTAAATCAGTTCGTCGGTTCCCATGAGCGAACCCCAGAAAACGGAAACCGGGCTTACAAATGATAAATAGTCGCCCTGACAGTTAAGCATAAATCGAACCGCGCCCAATGAGGAATACGGGGAAAATTCAAACGAAACTGGGATCATTTCTCCGCTAGCCGCCGGGAACAGATACTCAAGCACGGTGTAGTCGTCCGCCTCTTTTGCAAGACAAACAAGCCCGGATTTTGCCGTTTCATCATGATCGCGTCTTAAAAGATAAACGCTGCCGTCGCTGTCTGCGGAAACGGAGATGTAGTCGGCCTCGGGAGAAAATGTCTTGATGGTTGTGTAGGCAGACGATGAAGCGTCAAACATGACAACGTTCGTTCCCTCGGAGTCCGACTTTACATAATAGATATAGTCGTCCAATGGACTGAAATAGGCATGCTGCGCGCCGAATTCGTTGGCTGCAATCACGCTGTCCTGATGGATGGGACTATCCGAAAGCGTGATTTCGGCCTGAGCCGAGGAAAATACGAGAATGGATACTATCAAAAGGATGACAAATGGCTTTTTCAAGTAAAAATCCCTCCTTATAATTCGCACAGGAAAATTATATCATGATTTATAATTTAACGTCAATCGAAATAGGTTTCATAGGATCAATAAATGTTTCGTTAGAAAATATTCCCAAGCTGAAGCGATTCATGTTTGGTTAAGTGATCGGCGCTTTCCATAATGAGCTTTAGCGCCTTTCTGCAGTCGTCCATATCGCCGATTTGAGCAGAAATTGACGCGTCGGCAAGCTGCACGCTTAAATCATGCAAATCTTCATGGGGAACCAGAATCTCGAGCAAATGAAGCCCTCGAAATATTTCATTCTCAAGCTCTTTGGGAAAAGGAAAATCGCCCGAACCAGCTTCACTTAGAATCGCTTCCATAATTCTCGCTTCCTTCTCGATTGCGTTCATCGCGTTCGTTACATAAATGTTCGAAAAGACCGTGACGCAAATGCAAATCAGAAAGGACGAAAGCATAATAACAAGCCTCATTCTCACTTTAAATTCTCCTTCGGCGCGTTGATTTTTTTGTTTTCTCCCTCTTTGGTCTGAAGCGAAATTGTCTTATTCTGATCGGTAGTCGCCAAAAGGATGCGCTCCGCGGAATAGCCGGATTCGGACAGAAGATCTGAAAGCGCTTTCTCGGTGAGGCCTGCTCTTTTCAAATTCCAACTTTGAATCTTTCCGTCCAGTATGATTGCAAGCGGAAAAGTCTGATTTTCGGCGTTCAGATTCATTTCTTCAACCGTGGGCGGTCTTTTATTAGACTTTTCAAACGCTGTAATTGTTCCATTGGCCTCCATAATTGCGCATTCAATATCCCATGGATTCATAATCCCAAACTCGCGCACGCCCTCAAGAAGATCGGAAACGCTGAGGGACAGCCTTTTTAGCTCTTTATAATCGATCACTCCGCCAGATATGATGATCGAGGGTTTTCCCGATATGATTGCGCGCGCTTTATCGAATTTCAATGATATAAGCGTTATCAGCGCATGCAGACCGATCATTGCCGTAACGGGCAGAATTCCATGCAAAAGGGGCGTGCTTACATCGGACATTGGGGTAGCCAAAATGTCCGCAATCAAAAGCGCCATTGCAAGCTCATAAGGCTCAAATTGTCCAAGCTGCCTTTTTCCCATCAGGCGAATTGCAGAAATCATCAGCACATACAGTAAAATTGCGCGAATAAAGATGGTTGCCATAACTTTCCCCCGAATTAAATGCAATTTTTAACCCAATATATTGCTTTTTATCGAAGTTTTTTGATATAATAAACCATAGTATCGTTTTTATACTTCCCCAAAAGGATTGATCAATCATGAACAAAATTTGGAATCCCGAAATCGAGTGCATGGACAGGGCGGAAATTATTAAACTTCAGAATGAGCGCCTTAGAAATGTTGTAAAATATGAATATGATCGCGTGCCGCTGTACAGAGAGCGTATGGACAAAAAAGGCGTAAAGCCCGAAGATATCCGTACGATTGAGGATTTAAAATATCTGCCTTTTACCGAAAAAACCGATCTTCGCGACACTTTCCCTTACGGACTGTTCGCCGCCGACAAAAAGGATATCGTGCGCATTCAAGGCTCTTCGGGAACGACGGGAAAACCCATTGTGTCCGGCTACACGCAAAATGATATCGATATCTGGACCGAAATGATGGCCAGAACCCTTACCGCCGGAAACGCCGATCAGGACAGCATTATTCAGGTTTGCTACGGCTATGGTCTTTTTACCGGCGGCCTCGGCGCGCATCAGGGATCCAGCAAAATCGGAGCGATGACGATTCCGATGTCCAGCGGAAATACCGCTCGCCAGCTTATGATGATGGAGGAAATGGGCACGACTCACCTTTGCTGCACGCCCAGCTACGCTTTGTACCTTGGCGAGAGCATTCGTGAAATGGGCATCGACAGAAGCAGGCTGAATCTCAAATGCGGATTTCTCGGCGCGGAACCGTGGACGGAAGAAATGCGCGCAGAGATAGAGTCTCTTTTGGGTATCGACGCTTTAGACATTTACGGCCTTACCGAAATCTCGGGACCGGGCGTATCGTTTGAATGTCTTGAGAAAAACGGTATGCACGTAAACGAGGATCATGTGATTCCCGAAATTATCGACCCTGCAACCGAAATGCCGCTTCCTTACGGACAGAAAGGCGAACTCGTATTTACAACGATTACGAAAACCGGCATGCCGATGCTGAGATACCGCACCCACGACATCTGCATTCTGCACGATGAAAAATGCGCCTGCGGGAGAACGATTGTCAGAATGGAACGCCTTATGGGAAGAACGGACGATATGCTCGTTATCCGCGGCGTAAACGTTTTCCCGAGCCAGATTGAAAGCGTGCTCGTCGGCGTTCGCGGCGTAGCGCCGCATTATATGCTGATTGTTGACAGAAAGAAGGCAACCGACAGCCTTGAAATTCAGGTAGAGGTAACGGACGATATGTTCTCAGATTCCATTGGCGGGCTTGATTTAATCAAAAAGGAAATCGCAGAGAAAATCAAATCCGTTGTCGGCATAAAGGCCGAGATCACCCTCGTCGCGCCGCATACCATTCCGCGCTCTGAAGGAAAAGCAAAGAGGATTATTGACAAGAGAAATCTGTGAGGAGGTAACCATATGTACCGCGTAAAACAGCTTTCCGTCTTTCTTGAAAATAGAAAGGGCAGTCTTGCCGCCGCGACGCAGCTTTTGGGCGCAAGCGGACTTAACCTGCTCGCGCTTTCTATCGCGGAAACCGATAACTTCGGCATCGCCCGGTTAATCGTTTCCGATACGCAGGACGGCGTCAGTCGTCTTCGCGCGTCCGGGTATACCGTCCGGACGACCGATGTTTTGGTCGCATGCGTGCCGGACAGACCCAACGGGCTGACCGAGATTCTTCGCATTTTGGAGAAGGAGGATATTTCCGTTGAATATCTCTACTCTTTTGTGAGGAATTCCGGCTTTAACGCGCTGATCATTTTCCGCGTATCCGATACTGAGCGCGCGATGCAGATTCTCAAAAACAACGGCATCGAAATGCTCACGCAAGCGCAGGTAGATACGCTTTGAGCCGAATTGAACTTGTAACCGATTTAAGGGTTATTGCTTCAAACGCGCGCAGGATCAGAACAAGAATTGAAAAAAATGTCAAGATGCTTGCGATCGTGAAGGCAGATGCATACGGACACGGAAGCGCGCAGGTCGCAAAAAAACTGGAAGAAGAGAACCTTTGCGACTACTTTGCCGTAGCAACCGCCGGGGAGGGCGTTCATCTTAGAAACGCGGGTATTCGAAGGAAGATACTGATTTTAGGCTATTCTGACGAGAGGGATACATATCTGGCGGTTCAAAACGATCTGATCGTCACCGTCTACTCGATTGAATCGCTTCTGAAATTGAACGACGTTTCAATTAAATTGGGGAAAAATGTTAAAGCACATTTGAAGATTGAAACGGGCATGAACAGAATCGGAGTGGAAGCGGGCGACAAGCTTAAGGAGCTTTTATCCTGCTGGAAGCGCATGCCAAATATCATTATGGACGGCGTTTTTTCGCATTTCTCAAGCGCGGACACAAATTACGAATACACGCAAATGCAGTTTGAAAAATTTAAGTCCGCATGCAGCGTGGTTTGCGAATACGGATTTACGCCCATACGCCATATTGCAGCAAGCTCCGCCATGTTCCAAAGGGAATATCAGCTTGATATGGTCAGGGCAGGAATTCTTTTGTACGGCGGCGACGATAAAAGAGAGGAATTTAGCCCTGCGCAAAAATTAAAGACGCATCCTGTGCGGTTGATTTCTCTTAAAAAGGGAGAAAAGGTGGGCTATGGATTAAATTATACCTGCCCGCGCGACGCGATTATTATGACTGTCCCCTGCGGATACGCAGACGGATATCCGAGACTTCTTGGTAATCGCGCATATCTTCTTGTAAACGGAAGGCGAGCGCCTGTTGTCGGGAATATCTGCATGGATATGCTGATGGCGGACGTCACAGATGCGGGAGAGATTTCCTTGAACAGCGAAGTCGTCCTGTTAGGGCAGCAGGACGGGCAGAGAATTACGCCAAGTGAGCTTGCGCGTCATGCGGAGACCATTTCCTACGAAATTATGCTCGGTTTTTCAAATAGAGTTGAAAAATCGTGGATAGAATAACCTGTTTGGAGGATACTCATGAATACGACAAAAAGTATGGTAATCAAGAATCTGACCATGCATTTGACCATGATGATTTTCAGCATGCTCGTTTCCTTTGTTGGGAAACCCATTATTGGAATCATCATGAGTCTTGCCGTTTACTTTATCTACATCTTCATGATGTACGCTGACGGAGCGGAACGCGGCGAAAGGGCGTGCACGCTTTCTGCAACGGTCAAAAAGCTTGAAGACGAAGGAAAGAGCGTCGACGAGAAGATGAAAAAGCAGATGTTCGAAAAGAAGAAAGCGATTAAGGCTTTTGTCATTTCCGCGCTTCCGCTTGTATTGCTTGCCGTCGTAAACGTCTTGTTTGCCGAGAAAAGCGGAATTCATGAAAATTTCCTCGGAACGATTACGCGTATAGTGTTCCTTCCCTGCGCGTGGCTTACCAGGATTTTTACCGAGCTTGTTGGGTGGAACATCGACGGCGCGCTTGAATTAAGCAGAAATCTCTTTCAGACGATAGAATACAGCGGCATTAATTTTATGACGGCTGCCGAAACCTTAAACAACACTCAGCCGCTGATTGTGGCGTACAACGCTCAATACATCATGATTCTTCGCTTGCTGTTCATTCCGTTTTCTGTAATTCCGGCTTCCGCTATGATGATTGGCTATCTGCGCGGCCCCGTTTTCCGTGAAAAGAAGCTGAAGGAAATCGAAGAGGGCAGCCGCAAAAAGCGTAAAAAGCTAAAGGTTAACAAAAAAACAAAAACCAGAGTGGTTCGCCCCGAGGTATAAGGCGATATCGCCGCTTGCTTTTATTGCACTTCCATGATATAATTATTACGGAGTGATGAAAAATTGCGTATAATTGGAGGAGAAGCGCGAGGCAGGCGGCTTTTCGCGCCATCCGGAAACGATACAAGGCCAACCTCTGACCGAACAAGGGAATCGCTTTTCAATATCCTTTCATTCGATATTCCGGGAAGCGTCATCCTTGATTTATTCGGGTAACGGGCGCGCTTGCGCTTGAGGCGCTGAGCCGGGGCGCAAGCTTTGCGTGCGTATCGGACAAATCACCGCAGGCGATAAAGATCATAGAAAAAAACGCTGAAGTCGTGCTGGGAAAAGATAAGAAGCAGAAGATTTCCATCGCTTCAGCCGATTACAAAAAAGCGATCGCACAGTTCAGAAACCAAAAGTTCAATATCGTTTTTCTGGATCCTCCCTATGCGATGCAGGACGTTTACTTAGATGCAGTTCAAAAGCTGATTGAAAATCAAATGCTGTCGGATGACGCAATTATCGTCATGGAACGCGATAAAAAGGCGGAGATTTCGGTTCCCTGGGAGATGGAGATATTCGATTCCAGAGATTATCGCGATACCGTCGTTGATTTTGCGAGGTGGAGGGAAAAAGAATGAAAGCGCTTTTTGCAGGAAGCTTCCACCCGCCGACTAAGGGGCATTTAGACGTCATAGAGCGTGCGTCTAAGATTTATGAAAAAGTGTATGTCGCCGTTATGTATAATGCAGAAAAGCATTATACGCTGTCTGTCGAGGACAGGACTTACATGCTTAAAAAGATTACAAAGGATTTTAAGAATGTTGAAATCGTGTCCGACGACGGATTGACGGCAGAGCTTGCCAAAAAGATCGGCTGCGAAGTCCTCATAAGAGGTTTAAGAAACGGTCAGGATTTCGAATACGAGCTCCCTATCGCATTAGCGAATAAAAAGGTTTTTGGCATAGAAACGGTTTTTTTGTGCTGCGAGCCCGAGAACATGTGGATTTCGTCCACAATCGTGAATGATCTTGTGCGGCACGGGGGAGATATTTCAAAGCTTGTCCCCGGAGAAATCGAAGAAGACATTTTACGCGCACAACAGCGCATATCTAAAGGAGTGTAAATAATGGAAGAAAATCGCGCGGGCATCTTCGAAGAGGAAAACGTAGAAACGGAAGGCTACGTAGAAGACGAAGAGATGATGGAAGAGGAATACGCTGAAGAAGCGTATGACGAGGAAGTCGAAGAAGAGTACGAAGAATATGATGAGGAAACCGAAGAAGAAGCTGACGCAGAAGAAGCGGAAGACGGCGAAGAAATCGACTTCAATGAATTCGAAAATGTCATCAACCTCGTCGGATATCTGAAAATTGAGCTTACCGACCATGGCATGAATGTGCCGCTTGGAAAGAGCAAGCGCATTGTCGACGTTGAAAGATGCTTAAACATCATCGACGATCTTGTTTCCTCTCTTCCCAGAGCTATGCGTCACTGCTGGCGCACCAAGGACGAGAACGACCGCATTCTTGCCACCGCCGAAAAGCATGCGACTACCCGCGTTGAAAAGGCCAAGGAGGAAGCGCAGCAGATTCTGGAAGCCGCGCGCGAACAGGAGCAGAAGATTATGGAAGCCGCGCAGCGCCGCCATAATAACACCATTAACGACGCTCAGGCGCGCGCAGACGCGATTCTTCGCGAAGCCAGCGAACGTGCAAAGCGCATGGTGAACGAAAGCACCATCATGAAAAACGCAACCGCTGAAGCCAGAGATATGCTCGCAAAGGCGACCAACGAAGCCCACGAGCGCAGACTGCGCGCCGCGCAGGATGCATACCGTCTTTTAGACGCGTTTGAAAAGCAGGCCGCAAGTATCACCACAGCCATTTCCAGAAAGAAAAACGAGCTTGGCATAAACAATAATAATTATTGATCCATATGCTGAAAAAAGCAGTCTCATGAAAATGAGGCTGCTTTTTTGTATGATCAGACGAGATTGCGCGCATACTGTATTTAAAACGATCGATTCGGAGGAATCCATGAATAGCGTAAAAAATGCAGAAGAGAATTTGCGAAAATACTCGCTGATCAGGAAATTTGAAAAGAATATGAAGGCTGCAAATGAATACGCCGAAAATATGGAGCATGCTTCGGATGCGCTTTTGTTTGCAAAAGCCAATGCGCCGATTGTATTTATGCACTTAAAGAACGCGTCAAGAGAGCTCAAAAACGTATCTCTAAGAGGATTTTTGTATAATTGGGCGAAGGAACTGATTTTAGGCGGCAAGGAAAATATCGCGAAGGAAACGCTTTTTCAATCTCTGAGTTTGCTTGACGAGGAGAAATCGTTAACAAGCGCGGAATTTCTGAATATTGGAAACCTTCTTGTTTACGTGTGCGCACGCTTGTTTTCCGAGCTTATGTCCGAATCCAATGAAATTCAAAAACAGCGCATGCTTGCGGAATGCTGGATTGAAGACAAAAAGAGAGCCGCGTCGGACGGAGACGAAATTTTCTTTTTGGAGCACGCTTTGAAGCTTTCAAGGGATAACGATGATGCGGAGAAAATCAGCGCGGTTCAGAAACAGCTTGAATATATTGCAAAGACAGAAGAAGAGGTAATTGAAATTGCTTCAAGAACGCTGTCTGATTTGCTGCTGAGAATGACCAATGCCGTTAATCTTATTCATCTTTGCGTCAATATTCATTGGCTTGATGTAAACGAGTCCTTAAGCCATACCGAAAAAATTCTCAAAGACGATCCCAAGAAAATCTATTCGAATATGGACGAGGAATCGAAAGCGCAAATTAGGAAATCAATTGAAGAAATCAGCTTCTCGGCAGGTTTCTCGGAGAGAAGCGCAGCGGCGGTCGCTCTTGAGATGGTGAAAAAGGGAGAGTTTCAAGATATCACGCACGCGCTTTATACAGATTTTGGAAGAGAATCGGTTTTAAGGGAGCTAAATCCCAAAGGAAAAATGCGTCAGAAGCTGTTCCCGGATCCCGACGGGCGACGGTTGATTGCTTTTCAGCTCGCGGGGACGGGACTTATCTTCGGAGCGTCGATTCGCTTTATCCCGCTGATTGCGAGCATAATTGCGCTCCCTATGATATGGGCGATCGTTACAGATCTTATGCGTTTTCTCGCCGCAAAAAGGTTAAAAACGCATCCGCTTTTGTCCTTAGACATAAAAAGCGTTTCCGATGAAGATCGAACGCTGGTTGTAATTCCCGCGCTTCTTACCGATGCGGACGCGGCGCTTCAAATCGTTAATCGCCTCTGGGAACACGGCGTTCATGAGAAGGATCAAAATGTTGATTTTCTATTGCTTGGCGATTACAAGGATTCAAAGGAAGCGGAAAATGAAACGGACGCGGAGATTAATCGGGCCGTTCGTCAGGGAATAGAGACGATTAACGTAAGCTCTGAGCGAAAGAAGTATTTCTATCTTTCGCGCGCGCGAACGTTTAATGAAGATGATAAAATCTGGATGGGGCGCGAAAGGAAACGCGGCGCGATCGAGGATTTGAACCGGCTGATTGTAACGGGAGAAAATCGATTTACGGAAAAAGGAGAGGATGCTCAGCGGTTTTATGGACGATATACCTATCTTATCACCTTGGACAGCGACACGCGCATTCTTCCCGGAGAAATCAAGAAGCTGATCGGCATGATTTCGCATCCTTTAAACAAGGAATACTCAATCATTCAGCCGCGTATGGAAACGATTCCTTCTGAAAAAAGAAATGTGTTTTCAGAAATCATGTCCGGCGTCGGAGGAACCGATCACTATGACATTTGCGCATCAGATTTTTATCAGGATCTGACCGGAGAAGGCTTATTCTCGGGCAAGGGCATAATCCGTATCGAGAAATTCTTTCTATCGACTGTAGATGCGTTTTCAGACAACACTGTGCTCAGCCATGACATGATTGAGGGCATTGTTGCAAAGGCAGCCTATGCCGGAAATCGTCAAATGTTTGAATCGTTTCCCGAAAGCATCGAAGGCTTTTTAAAACGGCTGGATCGCTGGACGAGAGGAGACTGGCAGCTTCTTTACTATCTTTTTGGGCGAATTTCTTTAAACGGACTTGGAAGGTTTAAGATTGTTTCTAATATTTTAAGAAGCTTAAAATCCGCGTCCGTTCTTTCGGCTATAGCGCTTGGATTTTGGTTTGAGGAAACAGGCCTCATTGCATTTTCGATTCTTGCGCACTTTCTGCCGGTCTTCTTAAACGGTTTTTCCGCGTTCAGCGCCTGCTTTATGAATTTTGCGCTCCTTCCTTCGATCGCATGGACGGAAATCAGGGCGTCTGTAACTGCGCTTATCAGAATCTATATTACGAAAAGAAAACGTCTTGAGTGGGTTACAGCAGCCGAACGAATAAAAAATGAGGGCGGAATAAACAAAATCGGCATTTTTTATTCGCTTTTTCTGATTCCGGGCCTGTTTCAGAAAGGAACCATCTTCCTTTCGCTTTTTCTGAGTCTGATATTTTCCTTTAGCAGAGAAGCGATACGGTATGTTCAAAGCATTGATTCCTCAGAGCGAATGAAGTCGTCTGATTATGCATACCTTTCAGATCTGGCAAGAAGCATATGGAAATACTTTGAAAAATTTGTACCGCTTGACGGAAACGGGCTGCCGCCGGACAATGTGCAGCTCGACCCGCCCGTTGGAATACAAAACAGAACGTCGCCGACGAATATCGGTATGTACATTCTGTCTGTAATCGGCGCAAACGCTTTGAGCCTAATTGATCGCGAAGAAGCGATTGGGCGGCTTAAGCAAACGCTGAATGCGCTAAAAAAGCTTGAGACGTATAACGGCCTTTACTACAACTGGTATGATATTCAGACGCTTGAAGCGGTTCATCCCAAATATATCTCAAGCGTGGATTTCGGAAATCTGTTGGCGGCGTTTATTACGGCGAGGAATTTCCTTTGCCCGGATCATATCGAATTGTCAAACGCCTATCAGTCGCTCATTGACTCAAGCGATCTTTCAATCTTATACAACGAAGATAAAAAGCTTTTCAGAATCGGATACGACGCTGAAAACCATGTGAAAAGCGCTTCCCACTATGATCTTTTTGCTTCAGAAGCCAGAATTCTTTCCTACGCGGCGATGGCGGAAAAGGGGATTTCAATTTCGCACTGGAAACGCTTAGGACGGCCGTTTGCGTTTATTCATGCTAAGCCCGTCGTGCTTTCATGGAGCGGTACGATGTTTGAATATATGATGCCGAATCTCCTGATGGCTTCAACCAGCCGAAGCATGATCAATCAAACGGAAAAAGCGATCATTCATCTTCAAATGCGAAATGCAAAAAACGGCGTTTGGGGAATATCGGAATCCGGGTTTGCCGCGTTTGATCGAGAGCTTAATTATCAGTACAGAGCGTTTGGTCTTGCAAATCTGGCGCTTTCTTCAGAAGCGACCGGGCGCGTCTATTCGCCGTATTCTGCGCTTCTCTCGCTTGCTCACGCAAAGGAAGACGCCGTTACAAACCTTCAAAATATGCAGAAAATGGGGCTTAGAGGCGATTTTGGGTTTTATGAGGCGGTTGATCTAACGAAGGAGGACCATGCTCAGATTGTATACAGCTACATGACGCATCACCAAGGCATGAGCTTCATATCAATTGTAAACGAGCTAACCAATAACAGTATAAAACATCTGTTCCTTTGTCATCCGAAGGAAGCTTCGCTCAAACCGCTTCTTTCCGAAAAACCTTTCGTCGCGCCGATTCGAAGGAAACTGTTTTCAAGGGATGAAAGAAACGGCTTCGAAAATAAAGAGGGGACTCGATTTCAGAAGCCCGGCGAATATGCAAGAAGCGGAAACATCCGACTGAATGAGGGACATCTCTTGTTTGCGGGAGACACAAACGCATATTTCGAACCCAACGGACGTTCATTTTTAAGGCGAGGGAGGATATATGCGAATTTTTACTCATGCGACATGTTTTCTCCATCAGAAACGCTCCTTCCTGTCATTGAAAATGAAAGCGGACGGGCGAATATAAAGCGCGTTTTGTTTGACACAGGATATGTGAAATATGAACTGTCCAACGAGATGATAAAGGCCTGCGTATCGTTTACTTTGAATCCTGAAAACGGCCGAATGTTAATCAAAACGGAAGTTGAATCATGTTCGAAATCGGAAACAGACGTTACAGTAGAGCATGCGTTTCGAATTGCGCTGTCGGGCGAGGATATGATGAACGCTCATCCCGTGTTTTCCGATTTGTTCATAAGAGAAGAAGGGATTGATGATTTCGGAAAAATCTATTTTCGTAAAGACAGAGACACTCTTAAAGAAAATGTTTGCCTTTTGCATATGTCCGATCGGAAGGCGCATGGAGAGAAAAGAAAATTGCATGCGAGGACGGCTTCGTTAAAGCGCGAAATTCATCTAAAATCCTTCCAGAAGGAGGAGATGTATTTTGAGATTGGAATTCAGGATGAGAAGGACGAGAAGATGAATCCGCCGACAGGAAATGTATTTGATCGCTCGATCATTCTTTTAAGGGCGCAGATGAACGCGCATATTCAGTTTTGCGGCTTGAAGGCGGCTGAATATCGGCAGATTGACCGAATGACGGCAAATCTGTATTCACTAAGCGCCAAAAACGGGGCGGAGCGTTACAATCCGAAAGCGCTTTGGCCGCTTGGAATCTCCGGCGATACACCGATTCTTCTTTCGGAAGTTACGCAGAAATCATCGCTGATCGCTTTAAAAAAGCTGATACGAGCGCATGAATTTTATCGGTATGCGGGTGTTCATTTGCCGCTTGTCGTTCTATGCGTGCGCGAAACGGAATATTTTGCGCCGTTTAAGGATGCGATACGCTCCATTCTGTCGTCAAGTCATCTGGCAAATCTCAATAACGACCCGTCAGGAGCGATTGTTTTTTCGATGGATGAAATTACGGAAGAACAGAAAAAATCCATTCATACCTTGGCGGCAATGTCAGTAAAAACGGATTTTATCACTGATGCCCGTCCGGATAAAAGGACATTTCTCAATGAAAACCGAATTGCCGATCAAAAAATCCTTTCAACAGAAAACAAAGCTTCTTTGATTAAGAATAACGGGTATGGAGGATTTCTTGAAGACGGATCCGGATATCAGATTCGGCTGTCGCCTGAATGCATTCCGCCGAGAAGATGGTCCAATTTCCTTACAAATGATAATTTCGGCGTGATGACCAATGAATTAGGTATTGCGCACGTCTATTTTCAAAACAGCCGGATGGGAAGAATAACGCCGTTTGAGAATACTTTGGACCAGGCAAGAAGCGGCGTTTCTCTATGGGCAATTGAAAACGGAAAGCGACTTTCTCTGACTCCGGGATTGATGCCGAAGGGCGAATATACCGTTACGGTAAAACCCGGAGAAACGACTTATGGCGTTGAAACGGAGCTTGCAAAATACGAAACGACCTGCTATACAGACGTAAACAAGCCCGTATTTTATGCGAAAATCGAGGTTCAGAAAAAGACGGAGCAGAGTATCGAAATCCAGATTTTCGCATATGTACGGTTTCTCCTTGGAACGGATTTAAGAGATCTGCGGTTTACAAAAATTGAAGATCGGGAGATAGGCGTTTATGCGCATGGCAAATGTGATTTCAGCGCTCTGGCATATTTCTTAGGGGGGACGAAAGAAGAAGGCCTCAAAACAAAGCTTTCCATGTATGAAACACAAAATGCATCCGTAATATTCGTCTTAAACGCATATAAAACCGCGCCCGAAATTGTGGACAAGGCAATGGCAGAGGATGCGCTGTTTAAAATGAGAGGGGCGATTCATGAAAAATTTTCAGCGATATCCGTAAATACGCACGATCCGGCAAGAGACACGGTCGTAAACGGTTTTATGAAGGCTCAAACGCTGTTTTCGAGATTTTACGGTCGCTTCGGACCTTATCAGCCGGGCGGTGCGTTCGGTATGCGAGATCAGCTTCAGGATCTTCTGTCGATCATGTATATGGATCAGGCGCTTTCGCGAAGCCATCTGCTTTATTGCGCTTCCAAGCAGTTTGAAAGGGGAGACGGCCTTCATTGGTGGCATATGCCCTCAAGCGGCGTTCGCACAAGGATATCGGATGATATATTGTTTCTTCCTTATGTAACCGCAAAATATATCTCGCAGTTTGGAGACAGAGAAATATTATGCGTCCATGCGCCCTATCTTTCAGACTTCGAAATACCGCAGGACAGAGAGGATATATACAGAGAATTTGAGGAAACAAAATTCTCTGAGCCTTTGTACGAGCACATCATGCGTGCGTTTAAATATGTAAACAGGCGCGGAAGCCACGGCCTTTTGCTCATGGGCGCTGGCGACTGGAACGACGGCATGAATAAAATCGGGCATAAGGGAAAGGGCGAGAGCGTATGGCTTTCAGAGTTTTTCCTGTATACTTCTGAAGCCTTCATGCCCTATGCAAAGGACGAGGATAAATTATACCTTGAAAACGCAAACAGAACGCTGAGGGAAGCGATTGAAACGCATGCTTGGGACGGCGAGTGGTATCTGCGCGCGTTTGACGATGATGGAAATAAAATCGGTTCAAAGGATTTAGCTGAATGCCGAATCGACTTGATCTCGCAAGCGTGGGCTGTAATCGCGGGATTGGATAAGGAGAGGGCGATAAAGGCGCTTAAAAGCGCAAAAGCGCATCTTGTGGACTCTAATACGGGACTTATATGCCTCCTGACGCCGCCTTTTACAGGTAAAGAGTGTCATCCTGGTTATATCAGCGCCTACCCATGTGGAATTCGTGAAAACGGCGGTCAATATACGCACGCGGCATGCTGGCTGGTAAAAGCTTATGCATCCTTAGGTATGGCGCAGGAAGCGTGGGCGGCATTTGACATGCTGCTTCCGATTTCAAGAAGCGATACAAAGGAAAAGGCCGATAAATACGGCGGCGAACCATACGTCGTTTCTGCTGACATCTCCGCAAATACCGAATCCTTAGGCGCGTGCGGCTGGACATGGTACACAGGGGCGGCGGCATGGGCGCAAAGAATTCTGATTGAGGATTTACTGGGCGTTGAGATTATCGGAAATAAAGTAAAAATGCATGCGCTGCTTCCTGCGGGCGCAGAAAGCATGGCATGCACGATTAAAAAAGGAACAAGCGAATACACGCTTGTTGCCAAAAGAGAAACAAATGAAACGGAACGCACAATTGATCTAATAGACGACGGGAAGGCGCATATATACGAATTCCCTGCAAGAAGATAGGGCTATTCAAAGGGGCTGTTGCAGAAGCAAAAAATCTGCAGCAGCCCCTTTTCGCGTGCCATAAACAGGCAGAAAACTTACCAATCATCATTTAAGCAGGAGAGAAATCTGTCTACAGGCAGAAAAAAGCAAACATGAAACAAAGCCAA
>JAFWZN010000025.1 GCA_017522345.1 Clostridia bacterium
ATGTACGGCAAAATCGCGCGTTTTCACAAAGCGCAGCGACTGAAAACGCTTCCCCTTTCCGATCCCCGCCCGGAAATTCCGAAGAATTTCAGGGGATCGGCCCCTCTCATCAAAAAAGGCACTTTTTTGATGACTTGAAACGCAGCGGACGCTGCGTTTTTTGTATATGGTTTAATCCTTGATCACGCCGGGCGAGTGCCAGTAGGATTCGGGCGCGCTGTGCCATTCAACATTGGCGCGGGCGTTAATGTCGTAAACAATTTCGCCGTTTCTGATCGTCATTTCGCATACGAGCTTTTTGTCGCCCAGCATCTTGGCGCGGCCGGCGTCGGAGAAGCCAAATTGGCCGGTGACTTTGTCAAGCACGGTGATGTCCGCGCAGCTTCCCACAGAAAGCGTTCCAAGCTCAGGGTGGCCTAAAATCTCGGCGGGGCGCAGGGTGGTTTTTTCTATGATGGTTTCAAGCGGCATACCCATGGAAAGGTATTTACTCATGATGTGGGTAAGGCCGTAAACCGGGCCTGCGACATTGTCAAAGTAGAGATCGGTGGATAGGGTGTCCGGATCAAAGCCTTGTTCAAGCGCGGGCACGGCGTTTCTGAACCAGAAGCTGCCTGCGCCGTGACCGAGGTCAAAAAGAACGCCTCGTTTTCTGGCTTCAAACAGAAATTCGCTGACCTTTCCGTTTTCGTCGATTACGGGAAACTGCTGGGCGTACATATGGGTGTGGATGTCGCCCGGCGCGAGCTTTTTGAGAACCAGATCCTGATAGCTTCTTTCGGGAAGCGTGGGCTGGAAATCAAACATGGCGCGAAGTCCCGAAAGACGTGCGGCTTCCAGCGTCGCGTCTACGCTGGCCCATGCGGGATGCTCCTTCGTGAAGGGCTTTCCAACCCAATAATGCGCGGTTTTGATCGCGACCACTGTGTCTTTAAACGATTCCGCCATTCCGGCAACGGCTTTCGGATGGAAATCGGACAAGCGCTGCTCGGATTCAAGGTTGACCATGCCGCCGTCAGCAATGTTGATCATGGCGAGCACGCGCACTTTTGTTTTGTCGATCAGGTTTTCTTTGAACGATACAAAATCGCGGATGCCGCAGGTGCCGGCGTCGACTGCGGTCGTTACGCCTACCTGAAAAAGATGCGCTTCCGGGTGAATGCAGGACAATCCGTCTTCCGCTACCGGGTAGGTGGGGCAGAGGTGGCAGTGCATATCGATTAGACCCGGAACGACGAGGAGATTTTCACTAAGCTCAATCGTCTTTTTGGATAAAGCCGGGGCGATTTCCTTTTGAACGGCGGCAATCTTTTTGTCCTTGACCGCTACGTCCATTTTTTCGTTGATGTTGTTTTTGGGGTCGATCACCGTTGCGCCCTTTAAAAGAAGATCATAGGAAAACTCTGCCATACAGACACTCCTTTTAGGATATAGTACCTGTATTCATCATAATTCAGATATCATCGAATGTCAACAAAAATCTGACGGAAAACGCAGGCGGAATCTCTTGACGAGACGCATTCCTTTTCGGTATAATGCAAGAAGATTCTATTTCTTCGGGGGATAAGTATGCTTGCGTATAATCAGCTTCTTTCCGGAAAACGCGCGGTGATTTCGACGGGCGCAAGAGGTATTGGAAAGGCGATTGCGCTTTTGTTTGCATCTCAGGGCGCAATTGTTCTGGTCGGAGGCAGAAACCAGAAAATGCTGGACGCCACCATGGGAGAAATCAAGGCTGTTTCGCCAGAAAGCAAAGGGTATCTTGTTGACTTATCCAATAAGGACATGACCGAAGACATGGCGAAGGATATTCTTTCTGACTTCGGCGGAGCAGATATTATCGTAAATACCGTGGGCGTCAACCGCCATTTTCCCGCGCATACCTACGACGATGAAACGCTTGAAAGCTTTTTTGAATCGAACTATAAAAGCGGCATGCGCTTTGCCCGCGCGTTTTTGCCCGGCATGATGGAAAGAAAAACGGGGAGCATTATCAATATCTCGTCCATTCACGCTGTCCAGTCCATGCCCGGCTATTCCATCTACGCGGGCACAAAGGGCGCGATGAACGCATCGGCGCGTGTAATGGCGCTTGATTATGCGCCTTACGGCATTCGCGTCAACAACATCTGTCCCGGCCTCATCATGAGCGATGTGATGATGGATGAGGTGTATGCTTTCCCGGAGGGAGAGGAAAGAGAGGCATTTTTAAAGCTCTTAAGCGGCATGCAGCCCCTTCCGCCCGGAAAAATGGACGATATCGCCAACGCCGCTTTGTTCCTTGCAAGCGATATGTCTTCTTACATCACAGGACAGACCATCATGGTGGACGGCGGCGCGAGCATCAAGGCGCACTGATAAATACGGGGTAAAAAGATGGATATTTTTGAAAAAATCGGAATTACGCCCTACATCAACGCTCACGATACCTATACCGTATACGGCGGAAGCCGGATGGCGGAAAACACCATCGAAGCGATGAGGGAGATCTCAAAGCATTTCGTGGATTTTGACGAGCTTCAAATGAAGGTCGGAAAAAAGATCGCGGAAATGACCAATAACGAAGCCGCTTATGTTACAAACGGCTCCGCAGGCGCGATTCAGCTTGCCGCGGCGGTCTGCATGGTAAAGGGCAATGCGTTTCATTTCATGCGTCTTCCCGCCTGCCCGGACATAATGAAGCGAATGATCGTCATGCGCGGCCAGCACAACGCCTATGATAAGGCGATTGAAGAAGCGGGCGGCGAAATCGTGTTTATTGGAGACGCGGACGAGACGCTGGAAGTGGAGCTGGAGGGCGAGCTTAAAAAGGGCGCGGCGGCGGTATTTTTCTTTGCGCCGATTTTGTTTGAACGTGCGTCGATGCCGCTTGAAAGGGTTATCGCGATTTCCCACAGATACGGCGTTCCCGTTGTCGTGGACGCAGCTGCGCAGATTCCGCCCAAGGAGAACCTTTGGAAATATACGCGCGATATGGGCGCGGATATGGCTATCTTCAGCGGCGGAAAAACGCTTTCGGGCCCACAGGATTCGGGCCTTATCGTGGGACGCGAAAAGTATATCAAGGATTGCCTGCGCTTCGGAGCGCCCAATCACGGCGTTTGCAGAAGCTCAAAAACCAGCAGAGAATCGGTTGTAGGTTTGTATGTTGCCCTCGAAAACTATTTGAATATGGATTCAGAGGCCGAAAGCAGAAGAATCATCGAAACCAATGAAAAAATGGCTCGGATCATTGGAAAGGCTCAAAACGTTCGCTTGTATACCGTAGATCACGGCCCTGTGGGGCAGACGTATCAGCGCCTGTTTATCGAGCTGACGGACGGTAGAAAGGCCGACGACGCGGTTAAGTACATGCGCGATCGCGGAATCTATATCGGAAAACAGGGAAAAGACGTCATTTATCTAAGCGCGCTTAATCTTCTTGAAGACGAGGCAGTCACCGTCGCAAACGCGCTTTGCGACTGGATTAAATAAGAAATTTATTGAAAAGAGGTTTTTAATATGAGCGAAACGTCGAAACGCATGGAGCAGCTGGGAATTCAGCTTCCGATCCGCGACCGCAAGGGCACCGGCAAGGTGGATGCGGTTCTGTACGGAGATCTTCTGTACGTCTCCGGAACTCTTCCTGTAGACTCGGAAGGCAAGGCCGTTTATACCGGCAAGGTCGGCGAGGATATTACCATCGAAGAGGCCTATCAGGCGGCGCGCCTTTGCGGCCTTAACATTCTTGCGACCATCAAGGATTATATCGGCGAGCTCGATCGCGTGGACTATGTGGTTAAGTGCCTGGGCCTTGTCAACAGCGGCAAGGAGTTCTTCTCTCAGCCCGCCGTTATGAACGGCTTTTCCGATCTGATGGTGGAAGTGTTCGGCCGCAGAGGACAGCATGCGAGAAGCGCGATGGGCGCTTTTGCCCTTCCCCAGAACGTACCGATCGTTGTCGAAGCCATCGTAAAGATTCGTCCCTGAGGAGGTTTTGAAGATGGATACGATCAACCGCATCTTTGAGGGCGGCAAGGAAATCGAGCCGACCTACGCCAAAAAGAGGGGCATTATCCTTTTAAGAAAATATAAGGATCTTCTGTACATTTCCGGTCACGGCCCCGAGGATCAGGCCACCGGCGAAAACCTGTTCACCGGCAGAATCGGCGAGGATCTGACGCCCCAAGAGGGATATATGGCGGCCCGCGAGTGTGCCATCATCATTCTGGGCGTTCTCAAGGACACGCTGGGCACGCTTGATAAGGTAAAGAGCATCGTCAAGGTGTTTGCGCTTGTCAACTGCGCCGAGGGCTTTAACGCCATCGACAAGGTTATGGACGGCTTCTCCGATACGATGGTAGAAGTGCTTGAGGAGCGCGGCTATCACGCCCGCACCGAAATGGGCACGCACAATCTGCCGGGCAACATTCCCTGCGAAGTGGAAATCATTGTTCAGGTAGAGGAATAAAAATAGGCGGAACGGCCGGCATGCCGCTGCGCGCAATTTTCCGAGAATCGAGCGGTGCAGAATGGATATTGAAATTTTGTATGAGGACAAATTCCTTTTAGCATGCGTAAAGCCGGTCGGCGTGTTATCTGAGGATGGGGGCATGCCGGATTTGCTTTCAAACCAGCTGAACGCAAAGCGCATTTATTGCGTTCACCGGCTGGACAGAGACGTGGGCGGCGTGATGATATTTGCCAAGGACGGAAAAACCGCCGCGCTTTTGTCAGAAGCCATTTCCGCGCATAAGGCGAAAAAGGAATATCTTCTGATCTGTGAAAACGCGCCCGCTGAAAACGCAGGCACGATGAAAGACCTTTTGTACCACGACAAACAGAAAAATAAAACCTACGTCGTCAAGAAGGCGCGAAAGGGCGTAAAGGACGCGCTGCTCGACTACGAAACGCTTGCATCTGATGCGGAATCGGGAATGAGCCTTGTGAAGGCGACGCTTAAAACCGGACGCTCTCACCAGATTCGCGTGCAGTTTGCGTCGAGAAAGATGCCTCTCATCGGCGATGGAAAATACGGAAGCGGCATTAAGACGCCCAAAATTGCACTGTGGTCGTTTCGGTATGCCTTTTTGCATCCCGTGACGGGAGAAACGATCGTCGCGCAAAAAACGCCGCCCATCGAAAATCAATGGACGGCGTTTGACAAAACGATTCAAACTATATAAGATTGTCCCACATGGATAACTGAATGGTTTTATCTGCTTTGGGGAATTCGTGAAAATAGGCGAAGAGGCGGTCGTTGTCGTGCACAAGGCCGCTTTTTTCGCATGTTTCGTGGAAAAGAGTGGAGAGACGTTTGTTGTTTGGGCTTGCAACCTCATACTGAAAGCCGTAGCGTTTTGCATACTCCTGCTTAAGTCCGGGGAAATGCTCGTCGAGCTTCTGATAAAAATACTCGCGGTTGCCTTCCCGAAGCGTAAGCCCTGCGCCGAAAAAAATCACGCCGTACACATTTGCCTGTGCGCACGCATCGAGAATGGCAAGGATGTTTTCCTCGGTATCGTTGATAAACGGAAGAATGGGCGACAGCCACACAACCGCAGGAATGCCGCGTTCTTTCAGCGCGTGCAGAACTCGGATTCTGTCTGAAGTTACGCACACATTTGGCTCTAAGATCTTGCAAAGCTTATCGTCAAACGTAGTCAAGGTAATGCTGACAACACATTTTGATTTTTGATGGATGGATTCGAGGATATTGATATCTCTCAGAATCCGATCCGATTTGGTTTGAATCGACAATCCAAAGCCGTGCTTTTCGATGAGAAGCAGGGCTTTTTTCGTGTGTTCAAGCGTCAGCTCAAGAGGAATATACGGGTCGGTCATGGAGCCGGTTGCAATCATGCATTTTTTGCGCTTGCCGATTAGGGCTTTTTCAAGCAGCTCGACAGCGTTTTCCTTGACCTCAATGTCCTCAAAATCGTGATTTATCTGATAGCATCGGCTTCTTGAATCGCAATAGATGCAGCCGTGGGAGCATCCGCGGTACAGATTCATGCCGTTTCCCGGAGAGAGAATGCCCTTGACTTTGGTAAAGTGCATGCATTTTCTCCTTTCAAACGCCTATCGGTTCAGAAGCTTTGCGATCATCGGACGCTTTACCTTCATTGCGCCGACAGGACAGAATTCCTGACAGCAGAAGCAGCGAATGCACTTTTTTCGATCGATAACCGGCTTTTTATGCTTCATTTCAATGGCTTTTGCCGGACAAATGTTCATGCATTTTTTGCAGCCGATGCAGGATTTCTTCTGAACGTCCGGAACGCTGCAAAGCGCATAATGAATGAGTTTTCCGACCAGACCGCCGATCAGGGAGGCGTGGCCGTGCCCAAAGTCCGTTTCCTTTCGGGTGCGCACAAGCTCGTAGTCAGGCACAATAAACGAATCGACATTGCCGAATATTTCCATTTCGTCGTTCAAACCGCGTTTTTCGGCGGCCTGAATCGTCTCAAGCTCGCTTTCGTTAAGACCAATGACTTTCGCGCAAATTCTGTCGCATGCATAGGGGGAATCCGAGGCGATGAGCGCGCCGATGTGGCGGGGCGTTCCGGCGGTGGGGCCGTTTCCCTCCATGCCGGTAACGGCGTCGACAATGACAAGTCGCTGCGGAAAGCGGACGCACAAATCAACAAGCATGTCGGCGAACTGGGTGTGCTTCGGATATTTGTAGTGGTATTCGGGCTTGTAGGTGCCGGGAATCGTGCCGAACATGTTTTTGACGCAGGCGGACATACCCATCATGCCGTGGGTTTTGAGCTTGCAGAAATTGATGATGGCGTCCGCATCATCCAGATAGGCGGTGTATTCCAGATCCTTGACGATCACGCCGTCAGGGTTGTCCGCATGCGTGTGAGAAAAATTCTGATTGAGCTTTGCGCCGGTCTCCGTGATCTTTTTAAGCCCCGTCGCTGAATAAACCTGATTGACATAGGCAGAGGTATATAAGCCGCCCGGACTGTCGCCGACAACGACCTGAGCGCCCTTTTCAATCAGCATTTCGGAAAGCGCATAAAGAAGCGTTGGATGCGTGGTCGCCGCGGATTCCGGCTTCATCATGCTGACGAGATTGGCCTTAATCACAATCTTCATGCCAGGCGAAACAAAATCAAGCCCGCCAATCGGTTCAAGCGCAGCTTTCAGTGCCGCGCGAACGGTATCAAGCTCATAATCACGGCATTGTATGATCGAAACTTTAGACATATAATCAACCCTCGTAAATCAGATTACTTCTTTCGCTTTAAAAGCCTGTTCATAGAGAAAAGCGATGGGACAAACAGGAAAAAGGCATAAATCATCATGAAAAAATGCTCTTTTTCAGTATTGAGCGCCGCATCTACGCGGAATTCCTGAAAAATAACAAGTCCGGCGGAGGCAAGCGTCAAGGGAATCAGCCATGCAGCATGCGCCTTTAAAAGGCGCGCCTTTCTAAGCCTGAAAAGGTAGTAGAAGGCAAAGATCAAAAGAAGCAGTATGGACAGCGCCTGAGAGACGCGCACAAAGCCGAAGCGCATATAGTCGTCGTCGCGCATACTTTCAAACACAATCTGAGCCATGGCATATCCGCCGACGGCAAAACGCCAAAGATCGCCGCGCGTGCGCTGTTTCATGCGCTTAAGGCGCTTTTGGCGGAGAAGCGTAAGCGCAAAGAGAATAAACGCATAAATGGCTTCAAAGCGATATACTGCAAAGTGCGGCTCCATATAGGAATCGTATACGGAAGTTAGGGGTGTTACCAGAAATTCGTAGGTTATGATGCGCCCGACGCCCTGTCCCGTGAATGCCTCCGCTACACGAATGACGGATATAAAAAGCATAAGACCTGCGGAAAATACATCCAGAGACAAGGCGGCGGAAACGCCGATTCTCCTTGAAAATAATTTCACCGAAAGCCAAAAACCCAGAATAAAGCCCCAAAGGGAAAGTCCGCCCTCCCAAATTCGGCAAATGTCTTTGGGCTTTAGGAGATAAAACTGATAATTTGAAATGCACCAAAAAAGACGGGCGCAAATAAGACCGAAGGGAACGGACGCAGCAAAAAGCGCGAGAACGGCTGAAGGCGAAACAGAAGCGCGTCTGCGTTTTTTAATGTTCTTTAGCGAATACAGGGAATATACCAGCCAAAGCAGCAGGCCGATGGATACGCACATTCCGTATGGACTTATGGAAAGGTTTGAAAACATAGCGTTCATATTATTCATCATAATCAGCAGAAGTAAAATACACGATGTCGTAAAGGCTTCTGTGTTTTCCTGTAGTCAAATTGTATATGTTGTTTTTATAGAACATATAGCTGCTGCCGCCGCCATCCAAATTGAATGCCTGTGTGCAGCCTTTGGAAAGCATATACTCCGCCAGCGTCTGAACATTGATTCCGGATGAGGAGGCGCTTCTTCCGTCTGCGACAACCATCAGATATTCAAGCGGCCCAATCTGTCCGATTGCGGTGCGGGGGTTTCCGGAAGTGATGCCGAACTCGTAATCGTCGTCATCCAGATCAGCCTGAATTTCGCCGTCAATGATCAGCGCCGGGCCGAAGGCAAACGCCTGATAGACGCTGCCCTTCATTTCTTTGATGGCCTGATTGACTTCGGTATTGTGATACAGATGGAAATCGCCGTTATAATCGATAAACAGCATATCCAGATCCGTTGCAGCGCCATCCTGAAGCTGCGTTCCCTGACGAACAATCATATTACCGACGCGCTGGGGATAGAAGTCGCCGTTGATTGCGACAATCGCATTATTGCGCGTTGCGATTTTGTACATGCTGGCATAATGCGCCTTATTCTGATCGCCGCCCAAACCTGTTCTGAGTTGACTGGGATGCGCAATTTTGACGTATGCGTAGTTGTACCGGGTGTGATTCACGCGCTCGTGTCCGATTTTCACCGTGATGCTGTCGTCTTCATAGCCGGTTTGAGTGTATCCAGCGGAATGCGCCGGTGCGCCGACGGAGAAATCGTTCATGGGAAGCGCGACAGGCGTGGGCGCAGGCGTGGGGGTGGGCGTAGGACTGGGCGTAGTCGAAAAGGACGGCAAGGCCTGCGCAATTGTATCTCCCTTGGGCGTGGGCGCAGGCGTTGGGGTTGGGGTTGGAGCGGGCGTAGGCGTGGGCGTCGGAGATTTTGTCGGCGCCGCCGTCACGACAGGGATGCTTGAAACATTGCCGCCTGTTGTAATCAAAAACGGACTGGCGACGAGAATAACGAGTATTACAGCCAAAGACAGAAATGTTCGTAAAAAAATCTTAATCTTCATAGACAAATGCTTTCACAATCGAAATTTGGGTATACCACATTAGCGCTATACATTCTTGGGCAGGCCGGTTTTCATATCGCCCAAATGGCTGGTAACGTCTTTTTTTATAAGGGAAAACGAGCCGGAATCATATTCAAAGATATTGATGGAGGCATTGCTGACCCATGGGATTTCGGCCATTTTTTCAATAGGCAAACGGTTTGCGACGGTACACAGGACGCGGATGGGCGTTGCGTGCGTGGTGATCAGGACGGTTTTTCCCGGGTGACGATCAGCGATCGCCGAAACGCCCTTAATGATCCGCTCGGAGAACGCTTTGGCGCTTTCGCCTCCGTCGCATTCCGCCAGGCCGATGTTTTCCTTCCACGTGCGGTAGGAAGCCGGAAAACGCTTTTCAAGCTCCGTGAAGGGAACGCCTTCCCATTCGCCCGCATTGATTTCCCGAAGGGACGAATCGGGATGGACGGGTAGATTCAGAAGCCGAGAAATCGGCCTTGCCGTGTCCATAGCGCGGGACAGATCGCTGGAATAGATAAATTCAATGGGAAAGTCCTTTAAATATTCCGCGCATTTTTCGGCTTGCCTTTTTCCGAGCTCCGTAAGATGGATGTCCAGATTGCCGGTAAAGTATTTTTGGTCGTTCGAAACGCTGTATCCGTGCCGAACGAGAATGAGCGTAGTTTTCATGTGAGGGCCCGCCTTAAAGGATCATCATTGCGTCGCCGAAGGAGAAGAAGCGATAGTTTTCCTTGACGGCGATATTGTAGGCGCGCAGGGCCTCGTCGCGTCCCATGAGCGCGGAGATGAGCATAAGCAGCGTAGAGCCCGGCAGATGAAAGTTGGTAATCAGCGCGTCAACCGCTTTGAAATGATAGCCGGGCTTTATGAATATCTGCGTCCATGCGTTTTTCGCTTCAACAAGGCCGGTATCGGCTGCGGAGGCTTCCAGCGTCCTCACGCTGGTGGTTCCGACGGCTACAATGCGCCTTCCCTCAGCCTTGGCGGTTTGAATGATCTTGGCGGTTTCTTCAGAGACCTCATAATACTCCGAGTGCATTTCGTGGTCTTCCACATTTTCGGCCTTTACGGGTCTGAACGTGCCAAGGCCGACATGCAGAATAACGGGCGCGATGATAACGCCTTTTGCCTTGATTTTTTCAAGAAGCTCTGGAGTGAAGTGAAGTCCCGCTGTCGGGGCGGCCGCCGAACCGTCCTGTTTTGCATACACGGTCTGATAGCGGTTTTTGTCCGTCAGGCGCTCGTGAATGTAGGGAGGAAGCGGCATTTCGCCCAGTTCATTGAGCGTTTCTTCAAATGTGCCTTCGCATTCGAATTCCACGATGCGCGCGCCGCCTTCCGCTTCGCCCACGATGGTTGCGGTCATTTTGCCGCCTCCGATTACGACGGTTTTTCCGACCTTGAGCTTTGCGCCCGGGCGAACCAAGCTTTCCCATTTCTTGGGGGCGAGCTGCTTAAGCAGCAAAAATTCGCATGCGCCGCCGCCCGAGCGAACGCCGTACAGACGAGCCGGGATGACGCGGGTCTGGTTGATAACCATGACGTCGCCCGCGTTTAAATAGTCGATCACATCGTAAAAATGCTTGTGCTCGATGGTTTGATTTTTTCTGTCATAAATGAGAAGCCTTGAATGATCGCGCGGCTCAACCGGCGTCTGCGCAATTTGGCTTTCGGGAAGATCGTAGAGAAAGTCGGAAGTTTTCATGGAAAATGTATCGCTCTTTTCTTATATCAGATGTCCATGGTGATCTGTCTTTCGTCATTGTTGCTCGGCGCGGCATAGCCTAAATGACTGTATGCGCGGGGCGTACAGACGCGGCCTCTGGGCGTTCGCATAATGAAGCCAAGCTGGAGAAGATAGGGCTCATATACGTCTTCAATGGTGATTGCGTCTTCGCCGGTTGTCGCGGCGAGCGTGTCAAGACCAACGGGTCCGCCGCCGAATTTTTCGATCATAGCGCCCAGCATAGCGCGGTCGGTGCGGTCGAGGCCGAGAGAATCCACTTCCAGCATATCAAGCCCTTTTTTTGCTACCGCTTCGTCGATTACGCCGCCTGCGAGAACTTCGGCGAAGTCGCGCACGCGCTTTATGAGCCTGTTTGCAATTCGCGGCGTGCCGCGGGAGCGGCGAGCGATTTCAAGCGCGCCTTCCTTGGAGCATTCGATTTTGAGAATCTGCGCGCTGCGCTTTACGATTACGGAAAGCTCCTCTGGGGAATAGAGCTCCAGACGGAACGTGATTCCGAAACGGTCGCGCAGGGGATTTGTCAGCATGCCGGCTCTGGTGGTTGCGCCGATCAGGGTGAATTTTGGAAGGTCCAGACGGATGGAACGCGCCGAGGGGCCCTTTCCGATCATGATGTCCAGCGCGTAATCCTCCGTAGCGGGATACAGAACTTCCTCCACGGATCGGCTCAGACGATGAATTTCGTCGATAAAAAGGACGTCGCCCGCGTTCAGATTGGTGAGAATGGAAGCAAGATCGCCGGGGCGTTCAATCGCGGGGCCGGAGGTCACGCGGATGTTGTGGCCCATTTCGGAGGCGATGATGCCGGCCAACGTGGTTTTTCCAAGACCCGGAGGGCCGTACAGAAGGATGTGATCCAAAGGTTCGCGCCTTGCGACCGCCGCCTGCATGTAAACGCTCAGGCTTTCCTTCACTTTTTTCTGTCCGAAGTATTCGGAAAGGGTTTTTGGGCGAAGGGAGTATTCCATATCGTCTTCCTCGGTTTTAAAGCCGGTGGAAATCAATCTTTCTTCATCCATCAAAACTATGTTCCTCCTCTGTTCAGCGGCGCCGAAGCATATTCACAAAGCCTTTGGACGCTGAAACGCGCAGAATTGTGCATGCCGCAAGATATACGAAAGCGCTCGCGCCGCATACGGCGAAAAGGCGGACAAGCGTCGAAAGAAGGTTCGTTTCTTCGGGCATGACGGAAAAAAGAACCATACAGGTAATCAAGGCAAGAACGGACGACAACAGAATCTTCAGGCATTCGAAGATAAAGGAGCGGGTAAAAACATTGGAGATGCGCGCTGAAAGGCGGGAAAAAAGCAGAACCACGCCGATAAACGCGGCGATGGCGGTCGCGAAAGCCAGGCCGTAAACGCCCATGTATTTTCTGAGAATGAGGTTTAAAGCGATATTGAACGCCATTGAGACGACGGCGATGATCATGGGCGTTTTGGTATCCTTAAGCGAATGAAACACGCGGTTCAATAGATCGCGAACGCCGAAAAAAGGAACGCCTACTACGTAGAAAAGGAAGACAGCGCCCGTGATTTTCACGCTTTCCTGATCAAACTGACCGCGTCCGTACGCAAGACGGATAATGTCCTCGGAACATACCGCGGCCATCATGACGATGGGCAGGATGGCGAAAAGCAGGAGGGAAAGGGATCTATGAATGTGCGGGATGATGGAGGAATTATCCTTTTTGACAGCCTCCTTGCTCATTTTTGAAAAGCTGACGGTCGTAAGAGGCACGACGAGAACGCCGATCATAAAGGTGATAAGCTTGAAGGCATAGGTCATTGCGGAGATATCGCCGGGATTTAGGGAGGAGGCAAGCATACGGTCGATCATGTGGTTAAGCTCGTTGACCGCCATGGACAGAAGCGCCGGAATGGCAAGCACGATAAGCGCTTTGAAATCGGGGTCCGTTACCTTCAGGGAAAACGAATAGCGATACGACTTTTTAAGCGTCGGATACAGAATGACAATCTGCAGAACGCCCGCTGCGAATACGCCCCATGCCTGCGCGTAGATGCCGAAGGAATCCGAAAGGAAAACGGCGGCGAAGATCAGCGCAAAGGAGAGGGGAAGGCCGGTGAGCTGCGCTGCGATGTAGTGCTCCTGCGCGTTTAAGATGGTGGACAGCACGATGCCGGCCACAAAGAAAATGAGCGCGGGATACATGATGCGGCTTAAATAGGTTGTCAAGCGAAAGGTTTCTTCGTCAAAGCCGGGATAGACGAGATGCACAAGCTGCGGCGCCAAGAGCATCATAGCCATAGTTACAACGAGTGAGAAGAACAAAAAGACATTCAGCGCGTTGCTTGCAAACCTGTTCGCCCCGTCCCGTCCAAGAGCGGCTTCCTTTTTGATGTAAAGGGGTACAAGAGCGCTTGTGATGCAGGAGGAAAACAGCAGGATGGGAAGATAGAAAAGGCTGTAGGCGGAATTATACGCGTCCGTGATCCAGTTTCGGCCAAAGTAATTGGCCATGATCATTTCGCGGATAAAGCCGATGCCCTTGGAGAAAAGAACAATGAGCGTTACGGAGAGGGTCAGGGAGACGAGTTTATCCTTTTTCTGAGACATAAACACCTCGAGAAATCATTTTTGAAAAAAGTATATCGCATGAAGCGGGCAAACATGCATTCGACTACAGTCTATTATACCATGTTTCAGGCGCTATCTCAAGTAAAGATGTCGGTACGATTTGCGCGCTCAAGCTCGATAAACGCTTAATTTGACGGTTTTTTCTGATAAAACAATTGTAATTCATAAAGCTTTGTGGTATTATAAGAAATGTTAACGTAATCACGAAGGGACGGATACACTATGGCAGGCAAACGCAAAAATAACACCGCTCATGCTCGCAGCATACGAAAGCAAAAAAAGGAATTCCGTTATAAAGATCTTTCGCCCAAACAGCAGAAGCTGTTAAAAATCGGAGCGATTGCTGCTGCGGTTCTTTTGATTGTATTAATCGTTCTTTACAGAACGGATAATCTTCCCCATCTGGACGGAAGATTGTATTTCAGAAACGGCGCGCTTAAAAATGTTTCCGAGAATGATCTGGTCATCAACCGAGAAAGCGGCAGATACGGCGAAAAGGGTCGCTACTATATCGTTGGAAGCATCGACGGCAGGCCCGAGGGTTATGTGGACTATCCGGAAATGATTTCCGCCAGCGACGAATACAGGCAGGCGTTCAGCTATAAACCCGAAAACCCGGATGAGAGCTTTATCAGTTCCGTAGTGATTCAGGGCTGCCTTCAGGATCACGAAGCGCTGATACCCCATGTCCTCGGTGAATCTGACGAAACCATGCGCTATTCCGAACGGATAGACGGCGTTTCTCCTGAAAAGCAGAATGTATATCATGCAGGCATAAGAACCTCTCTGACCAGAAACAGCGAAAACGGCTACTACTACAAATACGCCAACGCTTATGTAGAAAACGGCATTGACGAAAGCTGCGTCATGGTTCAGATCGCCTACAAGAATGCCTACAAGAAGAATATTCCCTCCGATGAAATGGCGATGGAGGACCTCGTTAAATTCATTGATCTTGTAAACGTAAAATAGATTTATTCTGCGCGGAAGACGATCGGCCTTCGCGCAGATTTTTTAAGGGAAAGAATATGGAGATCGCAAGAAAACTCAGAAGTGCGGATGATATGACGGCGCTGGTCAACGAAATGGGATTTTTGCCGCTTTTTGATGTAGGGGTAAAGGGTTTTTCGGTGGAAGAGATGACGCGCGGTCAATGGTGGACGGGGCTTTCGGACGACCCGTGGCATTGGCGCGAGATTGCTGCAAGGGAAGGCGAGATCATCTACGCCAAAATCTTTGGCGGCAGAGCCGGTTTTGTCAGCAAGGCGTGGTTTCCGAAGTTTGCCAACTATCGCCGAAACGGATATGATTTCGACTCTGCGTGGGAAGAGGGGCTTGAAACGCCTAAAAACCGCTCTATCATGGAATGCGTAAGCTTGAGCCCCATGATTATGACGAGCGACATCAAAAAGCAGGTTGGGAAGACGGGCTTTGAAGGCGCGCTAACCCATCTTGAAATGAAGACCTATCTGATTATCCGCGGCTTTGATCGAAAGAAAAATCGCTTTCAGGAGCCGTATGGCTGGTCGATCGGCGTGATGGACACCCCGGAAAACGCCTTCGGATATGACTGGACGACGAGCGCGTATTCGGAAGATCCTGAAAAGTCGCATGCGGATATCCTTTCGCATATCGAAAGCGTCCTTCCCGATGTCGACCGAATCACCCTTGAAAAAATCCTTCAAAGATAATTTTGCTATTTAACGTCAAAGCTCTTGCCAAATTAGATAAAATGGATATAATAGGTTCATGCGATGAAGGGAAATGCCTTTTGATCTGAAATAAAGAGATCCGGCGGCTGGTGAAAGCCGGACAGAGCCAAAATACGCTTCCATCCCCGAGCCCTTTGCGAAACAAGCAAAGCGGGTTATGGCCCGTTACAGCCGGTTGAGCCTGTCGGATGATCCGATGGGGAATAGGGTGGTACCGCGAATATAATTCGCCCCTGCTTGAAAAAGCAGGGGCTAAGTTTTTGGAGTGTGAATACAATGCTTGACATCAATCTCATCCGTTCCAATCCCGAATTTGTTACAGAGGCCCTCAAAAAGCGCGAATACAGCGTCGATCTGACCGAGCTCCTCGAGTGGGATGCCCGCCGCCGCGCGATTCTTCAGGAGAATGAAAACCTGAAGGCTGAGAGCAACAAAAAGAGCAAGGAAATCCCCATGCGCAAAAAGCAGGGGCTGGATGCAAGCGAGCTTTTAAACGAGCTTAAGGAAATCAAGGAAAAGATCGCAGTTCTTGACAACGAGCAGGGCGAGCTTGAAGAAAAGATCAGAAAGTTTGTTCTGGCCCTTCCGAATCTGCCCGCTGAGGACGTTGTAGCCGGCGGCAAAGAAGCCAATGAAGTCATCAAGGTTTTTGGCGAAAAACCCGAATTCGAATATGAGCCCAAGAACCACGTAGATCTGTGCACCTCTTTGGGTTTGATCGACTACGAGCGCGGCGTAAAGATGGGCGGCAACGGCTATTGGCTGTATACCGGCGAGGGCGCGAAGCTTGAGTGGGCGCTGCTTAACTACTTCATTACCGAGCACATCAAGGACGGCTACGAGTTCATGCTCCCGCCGCACATCCTGACCTATGATTGCGGCCTTACTGCCGGTCAGTTCCCGAAGTTTGAAGAAGACGTATTCCGCCTGACCGAAGAAGGCTTCCATTTCCTGCTTCCGACGGCTGAAACCGCGCTTATCAACCTCTATCGCGGCGAAATCTTAAATGAGAACGATCTTCCCAGAAAGCTTTTCGCCTACACGCCCTGCTATAGACGCGAAGCCGGCACCTACCGCGCCAGCGAGCGCGGCATGATCCGCGGCCATCAGTTCAATAAGGTTGAAATGTTCGGCTACACCAAGCCCGAGGATTCCACCGCTATGCTGAAGGAATTGATCGACAAGGCCTGCCGTCTGGTAGAGGGACTGGGCCTGCACTATCAGCTTTCGAAGCTCGCCGCCGGCGACTGCTCCGCCTCCATGGCGACCACCTATGATATCGAGCTCTGGATCCCCTCCATGAACGAATATAAGGAGTGCTCCTCCGTTTCCAACGCCCGCGATTATCAGGCGCGCCGCGGCAACATCCGCTTCCGCAGAAACGACACCAAGAAGATCGAGTTCGTTCACACCCTCAACGGCTCCGGCCTCGCCACCAGCCGCCTGATGCCCGCCATCGTCGAGCAGTATCAGCAGCCCGACGGCAGCGTGATCGTTCCCGAGGTTCTGCGTCCCTTCTTCGGAAAAGACAGAATCGTGAAAAAGTAACGCGTTTAAAAAGAATATCTGAATAATACAGCGCAGGCGGTTTAATGATCGCCTGCGCTGTTAAGTCATCAAAAAAGTACCTTTTTTGATGAAGGGGCCGATTTTCTGAAATCCTGCGGGATTTCCGGGCGAAAATCGGAAAGGGGAAGCGTTTTCAGTCGCTACGCTTTGTGAAAACGCGCGATTTTTAAGTACATGCCGCCAAAATCGATTGAAAATGGAGAGGGAGTCGCTCCCTCTCCAAACCTCTCCCAAGGGTTTGTTGATGGTCTGACAGCGCAGGCGGTTTAATGATCGCCTGCGCTGTTTAACGGTTTATTTTTCAGAAACTGCGTTTCGGTAAGCGTTTGCAAGTTCAAGAACGTCGTTCATTCTGCCTTTTAGTATTACACGCGGGATTTTTCCGTTTCCGTCAAAGGAGAAATGGATATTTTTGTAGGTTCCGCCGTTGATTTTCAAGGCGATTGTTTCCATGATGGTTTCCTGATCCGCGCCGGGAAGATCCAGAATCAGGCAGGCTTCGTCCTCCTTCTTGTATTCGTCCAGAAGAAAATCGTAGACGAGGCTTTTGTTCTTGATGAGAATCGACTGGCGTACTTCGGGATGAACGACAAACGCTTCCACCTGCTCGGGCGTAAAGCGCCACATTCCGTTGATTTTCTCGCCCTGTAAAACGCCGTTTGCAATGTAATTGCGAAGGGTACGGTCCGAAAGACCCGTGATCATAGCCAGCTGGCTTATGACATAGGTTTGAGTGTTTTCCATAGCCTAATATCTCCTTTTTTGTTGATCCGCGCGCTTAAGTTCAGTATAGCAAAAGCACAGAAGAATATCAATATGAAATACAGCGCCTTTTTCATGATCCTGTTTATGGATCAATTAAGAGGTGGATGTATAATGTTTGTAAAGTGATAGGCGAATCAAAAATATATAATAAAATGTGGCAAGTACGTAAAATACATCTTGATTTTTGGGGGAAAATGCGCTATTATATATCTAAATCGATTTAGATTTTACAATCCATAAATGCGAGGGTATTTCACAGCGAAGACAGCAGGAAGGCGGTGCAATACATATGGTGGCAAAGGGATGGTTAAATGGCCGCTCACCGCGCAAGCAAATGGCAGGCAGTACGAAAAGGCAGTTTGCATATCTGCTCATGGTTTTGCCCGGCGTTTTGTTTTTGCTTGCGTTCGCGTATCTTCCGATGCCGGGCACGGTATTGTCGTTCAAGTTCTATCAGATGACCGTTCCGCCGGAGGGATTCTGGCTTCAGGATACTTTCCTGTACAGCGTATTTGTGACAAGCAAATGGGTCGGACTTGAAAACTTTGTTTACCTCATAAATGAGGCGCCGATGCTGATCAGAAATACCGTCGGCTACAACCTTCTGTTCATGCTGGTCGGTCTCGTGCTTCAGGTCGGTCTTGCGGTTCTGATCAATGAACTGAGAAACAGAAAAACGGCGAAGGTATACCATACCATCATGTTCATGCCGTATTTCGTCAGCTGGATTGTTGTTATGTATGCGCTTTACACCTTGATTTCAACCGACGGTTTTATCAACAAGGTTTTGATGATGTTCGGCGGTCAGGGCGTAAAATTCTATTCAGAGCGTATGTATTGGCCGTGGATTTTCACAATTGCCCAGATTTGGAAATACACCGGTCAGGGTGCGATCATTTATCTTGCAACGCTTACAGGCTTTGATGAGCAATTATATGAAGCGGGCGCGATTGACGGCGCAACCAAGTGGCAGCAGTTCAGATTCATTACGCTTCCGCAGCTTATGCCGGTTATCGTGATGCTGCAGATTCTGGCGGTAGGACGAATTTTCAACGGCGATTTTGATATGTTCTATTCGCTCCCGAACGGGTCAGGCACTTTAAGACAGGTAACGCAGACCATTGACGTGTATGTATATGATACGCTGAAAACCGGTCAGCTTCGAAATTCCTTCGGCTATGCGGGCGCAGCTGCGCTGTTCCAGTCGGTAGTTGGCTTTGTCCTGATCCTCACGACCAACGCTGTTATCAGAAAACACCAGCCTGATATGGCGCTGTTCTGATCGAAAGGGAGGAATAAGAAAATGACTGTTGCCGCAAAGAAAAAGGAAAAACACTCCTTTACTGCATCAGAAGCCAGAAACCTGATTTCCAAGCGCACGAACGTATTTTTCAACATTATCATGATCCTGGGATGCATTTTTACGGTGTTTCCGCTTTGGATCATCTTCATCTCATCCATCACGAGCGAAGTCGCTTTGACCACATACGGCTATCGTCTTTGGCCGATTGAGTTTTCCGCAAACGCATACACGTATCTTTTCAGAGACGGATCAATAATGATTACGGCGTACAAAAATACGCTGATCGCGACCGTATGCGGAACGGTTCTTTCAACAGTCACGGTAGGACTTTATTCGTATGCGCTTAGCCGAAAGGATTTCAAGTACAGAAAGTTTTTCACGTTCTTTTCGTTCTTTACAATGCTGTTCTCCGGCGGTCTCGTGAGTTATTACAACATTTGCAGAAGCTTTCTGGGGCTTAAGGATACCGTGTATGCGCTCTTCCTTCCGCTGAGTTTTTCGGCATACTGGGTCATCATCATGCGTACATTCTACAATTCCAATGTTCCCGAGGAAGTGATTGAGTCCGCGCGCATCGACGGTTCCGGCGAGTGGAGAACGCTCATCCAGATTGTGGTGCCCCTTGCGATTCCCGGTTATGCGACGGTCGCGCTTTTCTCCGCTATCGGCGTATGGAACGATTTCAGACAGTGCCTGCTTCTGAACGATTCCTCGGAATTCTATAATCTTCAGTACACCATTTATCAGACGATGAACAATCTGCGCTTTCTTAAGGAAAACGCTTCAAAAATGGGCGGCGTCAACGTTTCCAATCTGCCCAGCGAAACCTTCCGAATGGCGATGGCGGTTGTCACCGTTGGCCCGATCATTATGGCATATCCCTTCTTCCAGAAGTACTTTATCAAAGGTCTTACCGTGGGTGCGGTAAAGGGTTGATTCATTTGTACCTGATAGGGAAGGATCCCTATAAAAAATAAAAGGAGGACAAACACATGCGTAAACTCGTATCTCTCCTGCTTGCGCTGATGATGATCTGCGCAGTACTGCCCGCAATGGCGGAAGATGTTTACACCATCGACTGCTATTGGATCGGAAACGGCGACAACACCGCTGTCCGCGAAGGCGTAGAGAAAGCCATCAACGCCTACATTGAGCCCCTGATCGGCGCCAAAATTTCCTTCCACATCGTTGGCTGGAACGACTGGACCGACAAGGCAGTCAACGCCCTTCAGTCCGGCGAGAAGATGGACATGATCTTCACCGCTGACTGGCGTGAGTACATGGTAGAAGTGACCGGCGGTCTGCTTCTCCCCCTGGATGAGCTGGTAGCCGAATACGGCGAAGGCATCACTTCCACCCTGCCCGAGACTTTCCTCGACGGCGTTCGCGTAAACGGCAAGCTCTACGGTATCCCCACCAATAAAGAGCTGTGCGTACCCGAAGGCTACATCGTAAATGCCACCGCCGCCAAGGCGATCGGCTGGGATGTCGTTGCCGATGATCCCTCCATCATGACCACCGAAGACCTCGAGCCCTGGCTTGAGAAGTATAAGGAAATGTTCCCGGACAAGTATCCCTTCCTCATGGACGGTTCCGCAGGCCGCTGGGTAGACGAGCCCTGGTGCCCCGACTGGGCCGGCATGGAGCAGAATGTTATCGCCATGAAGATGGCTACTAACGAGGACGGCTCCTTTGACGAGACCATCTACAACATTTTTGCTACCGAAGAGCAGAAGGAGCACATCGAGCTCATGTACGCCTGGGGCGAAGCCGGCTACATCAATCCCGACAATGCTCTGACCACCTTCGACTACAACGGCACCTTCGGCCGCGGCGACTTCCTGGTATTCGCCAACCCCCTCAAGGGCAACAACATCAAGTCCGCTGAAATGTATGCTGCCAATGCTACTGCCGAGTTCGAGTGCATCGAGATCACCATGCAGCCCAAGTATGTTGTAACCACGCATGCCGGCGGCTCCATGTTCGGTATCCCGGTAACCTCCAAGAACCCCGAGAAGGCCATGCAGTTCATCAACCTCATGCACTGTGACGAGACCCTCGTAAACCTCATGCTCTTCGGCGCTGAGGGCGAGAACTATGTCAAGGTCAATGACGTTCAGGTTGAACTGATCGGCGACGCCAACTGGTACGGCGTACACGGCGGCGCCTGGACCGTAGGCAACACCAAGCTCCAGTATGTTCTCACCACCGAGGATCCCGAGAAGAACGCGCTGCTCCAGTCCTACGCCAATGACGCTGTTGCTACCGCTTCCCTCGGCTTCCGCTTTGTAAAGGATCCCGTTGCCAACGAGATCGCTGCCGTCACCTCCGTTGTCAAGGAGTACGGCCCCGCTCTCATGTGCGGCACCGCCGATCCCGCTGACCCCGTAGTAGGTCTTGACGCGTTCAACGCCGCCCTCGCCGAGGCCGGAATCGACGTAGTCATCGCCGAAGTACAGGCTCAGTACGATGCCTGGAAAGCTGCTCAGTAATTGAGTGTAAATCCGGTTCATACCGGTGAAAAGGGGCTGTTGCACAACAGCCCCGAGAAAAAAACAGAGCTTTCAACCACTGGGAAGGTGGAAGAAAGCTCTGTTTTGTTGTAGAATAAATCTGCAATGAAAATACCACAACGAGAGCAGTATATAACAATCCAGCAAGGATGTCAACAGCTGAGATTGAAAATCTGTGGAGGAATCGAGTTCAAAGCGGAGAAGGAAGAATTCTTTCGACAAGTAAGCGACCAGCTTGGGAGACTGGATTACAGTGAACTGTATAACGCCTATTCGGGAATGATCCGAAAATCACAAGTCGAGCCGAGAATTCTGTTTGAAATCCTTGTATGCGCATATATGCTGGGGGTATATACCAGCAGGAA
>JAFWZN010000026.1 GCA_017522345.1 Clostridia bacterium
CTTCGGAATTTCCGGGCGGGGATCGGAAAGGGGAAGCGTTTTCAGTCGCTGCGCTTTGTGAAAACGCGCGATTTTTAAGTACATGCCGCCAAAATCGATTGAAAATGGAGAGGGAGTGCGCTCCCTCTCCATGCCTCACCCAGAGCTTTGTTGATGATCTAACGCCCTTTTAGGGCGTTTTTTTGCGGATCAATATTCGTATTTCCAAATCATTTCACCCGAAAGGCTGAAAAGATACATGCCGTTTTCGTTTTCGGCCTGAAGATACCCCTCCTTGGGAACGATGACTGAGGTGTATTCGCAGGGCAGAATTTCGCGTCCCGTTTGATCGACCACGCCCACGCGGTAATCGTCCACCTTCGTCTGGCCTTTTACGAAGGTCAGATACACGTTTTTATCGTCGCTCGCGAGTTCGGTAAGCTCTCTGTAGCCGTCCAGAACGCGTTCTCCGAATGAATCCGTCAAAAACGCATTCCCTTCATCATAACCGATGGTATAACCATTTTCGACCGGGAAAAGATAGCCCGCCCCGGAAACGGAAGCGATTTCGTTGCCGCTTAAGTCAAATTCTGCGACTCTGTCTTCAAAATAAGCGATCACGCTGTCTCCTGTCACGGAAACATACGCGCCGCACAGATCCTGATCGAAGGAATACACCTTGTCAAAATTTTCCTTTGAAAATACGTTCACGCTGCCTTCGTAGTCTACGCAGGCGATTGCCGTGCCGTTTTCACTTCCCACATCTACAAAATCATATTTGGGCGTAATCTGCCATGAGCCCTTATTGTCAATCACGCCGCTTCCGGAATCGAGCGTGGCGACGGCGACGCCGCCCGAAAACGCGTCGGCATAGGCATACTGCGGACGGATCTCCCATTGGCCCTCATGGTTCAGATAGCCGTATCTGCCGTTCTCGGTGGAAAGCGCAGGCGAAAGCCCTTCGGAAAAGTCCATGAGAAACGACGCAACCTTAACGCCCGTGGGCGACACGCGCCCGCTTTCGTCAATCAGATAAACGCCGTCGGGGGAATTGTCCCATACTTCCGTTCGAAGCGCAAGATAGCCGCCCGCGCCGTTGGATACGAGCCACGTGTATTCATTGGGAACGATCACGTTTGCGCTTTCGTCCATCACGCCGTCTTTTCCGTCCTTTTCAAACAGAATGGCGTTTTCGGCAATCTTATGGAAAAGCGTGTATTTGCTTTCCGTGAGCATTTCGCCCGAAGCGGTCATGAGCGCAAAATTGCCGGTATCGGCGCTTTGAACGGAATACAAATCGTCCGTAACCTCGTAAATCCCGATGAACGCGCCCGGAAGAACGACGTTTTCGCCCTCCTCGGATATAAGCGCCGAGAACGAGCCGTTGACGGCGATCAAGGCGTTGGCATTCATAAGGAAAAGCATGGACAAAGCAAGCGTCAGACTGAAAATACGTTTCATGGGTTTCACCTCCCCCTTAATCTTTAAAAAGCGAATTCAAACAGGCTCACCTGACTGGTTTCAGGAAGATCGTTTAAGCATCCGGCGTTGGCGAGCGTTTCGACGACCGCCTTTCCGACTTTGCGCCTCACCATATCCTCGCGGGAAATAAATCTGCCCTCTTCCCTGATTTTGGTCAGGTTAATCGCTGCGTTTAAGCCCAAGCCCGGCAGCGAAGAAAGCGGCGGCAGAATGTGGGTGTCATCCACCAGCAAAAATTTCTCCGCGTCGGATTTATACAAATCGACTGGCAGAACCTTGATCCCGCGAAGGTTCATTTCAATCATGGATTCAAGTAAGCTGTATTCGCCGTCGTGGCGCTCTCTTTCCTCCTTCTCCATCTCCTCGATTTCCGTCATGCGGCTTTTGAGTTGGGAAACAGAGCACACCATCGTCGCGCCGTTAAAATCCTCGGCGTTTCTGAAAAGGAAGCACGCATAGTACGCGCCCGGATAAAAGACCTTGAAATACGCGATTCGAAGCGCCATGGTAACGTAAGCGACCGCGTGGGCCTTCGGGAACATGTATTCAATCTTTCTGCACGCGCCGATGAACCAGTCTGGCGTATTGACCGCCTCCATCGCCTCCAGCATATCGGGCTTTAAGTCGCCGCCCTTGGCGATTGCGCCCTTGCCCTTTCGGACAAATTCCATGATGGTAAAGGCCATTTTGGGTTCAACGCCGTAGTCCATCAGCTGATTCATGATGTCGTCGCGGGTGCAGATGGCGTGTTTAAGATCGGTAAGTCCCGCCTTTAAGATATCCTGAATGTTTCCAAGCCAAACCGCCGTACCGTGCGAAAGGCCCGAAATTCGAATAAGCTCCTCCATGGAACTGGGGCGCGTGTCGACCAGCATGCCGCGCACGAACTTCGTGCCGAATTCGGGAATGCCGAGCGTGCCCGTGGGAACGCCGAGCTCTTCTTCCGTAAGTCCCAGCGCTTTGGGCGATGAGAACAGCGAAATGATGCTTTTAAATACGTCCGGATCGTTGAGCGGCACGTCCTGAGGCTTGATGCCCGTCAAATCCTGCAGATTTCTCAGCATCGTCGGATCGTCGTGGCCGAGAATATCGAGTTTTACAAGAACGTCGTGCATCGACGTAAAGTCATAGTGCGTGGTGATGGTTTCGCTGGTTACATCGTCCGCCGGATGCTGAATGGCGGTAAACTGATAGATTTCATAGCCCTTGGGCAGAACCACCATGCCGGCGGGATGCTGACCGGTCGTTCGCTTAACGCCGGTGATGCCCCTTGCAAGGCGTTCGCGCTCGGCGCGGGGCGAGTTGAGTCCCCGCTCCTCCTCGTATTTAAGCACGTAGCCATAGGCGGTTTTTTCCGCGACCGTGCCCATCGTGCCCGCGCGGAATACGTTTTCTTCGCCGAAAAGGTCCTTGACGTACTGGTGCGCGCGCGGCTGATAAACGCCGGAGAAATTTAAGTCAATATCGGGAACCTTATCGCCCTTAAAGCCCAAGAATACTTCAAAAGGAATGTTGAAGCCGTCCTTGATCATGAGCGTTCCGCATTCCGGGCAGTTTTTGGGCGGAAGATCGAGGCCGCAGGTGTATTCCTTGGGCACATCAAATTCGTAGTGCTTGCATTTGGGGCAGGCGTAATACGGCGGAAGCGCGTCAACCTCCGTGATGCCCGCAAGCTTTGCGACAAACGACGATCCGACCGAACCGCGGGAACCCACGATATAGCCGTCGGACAGGGATTTTGCGACGAGTTTGACCGCGATCATGTAAAGCGTCGAAAAGCCGTAGCCGCAAATGGAACCAAGCTCCTTATCGAGGCGCTTCCTGACCAAATCGGGAAGCGGATCGCCGAAGATGTCGCGCGCCTTCTTTTCGCACATGTCTCTGAGATTCTGCTCCGCGTCCTCCCAGAGCGGCTGGAACGTGTCGCCGCCGTCGGGCGCTTTCATGAAAAGGTCCTTGATGTGTTCAACGTGGTCTGCGATTTCGTTGGGCGCTTTGATAACGACGTTGTACGCTTCCTCTTTTCCAAGATACTCAAATTCCCTGAGCATATCGTCCGTCGTTCGGAAGTACAGGGGCGCCTGCTGATCCGCATCCTCAAAGCCCTTGGTAGCCATGAGTATCGCGCGGTAAATCGCATCCTTCGGGTCTTTAAAGTGAACGTCGCCCGTGGCAACGACGGGTTTGTTGAGCCTTCTTCCGATTTCGACGATGTGGCGGTTGATATCCTTAAGCGCCTCCTCGTCGGGAACGAGGCCTTCACGGATCATAAATTCGTTGTTGCCCAGCGGCTGAATTTCAAGGTAATCGTAGAAGGAAGCAATTTCATCCAGCTCCTTCTCGCTTTTTCCGGCAAGCACGGCTCTGTACAGTTCGCCCGCCTCGCACGCGCTTCCGACCAAAATATCCTTGCGGTTTTTCTGAATCAGACTTCTCGGCATGCGCGGCGTTCTGTGGAAATATTTTAAATGCGCCTCCGAGACCATGCGGTTTAAGTTCGTCATGCCCTCGCGCGACGTGGCAAGGAGAATGATGTGTCGGCTTTCTCCGCCTGCGTCGGTCTGAAAATAGCTGTTTAAGTCGCTGAGGCGCGTAAACGGCTTATCCGCCTGCATGCTTTCAAGCGTTTTCACCAGCACCTCGCCCGTTGCGCGCGCGTCGTGCACCGCGCGGTGGGCGTTGGTCAGGCTTATGCCCAGCGCTTTACAGATTTGTCCGAGCTTGTGGGATTTTAATTGTCTATAGTAGTTTCTTGAAAGCGCAAGCGTATCCAGAATCGGAAAATGAAACGGGATGCCCGCATCCCGGAACGCGCGGCGGAAAAACGCCATGTCGAAAGAGGCGTTGTGCGCAACCAGCACGCTGCCCTCGCAAAAGGCCGCAAAGCCGTGTATGACCTGCTCGATGGTCGGCTGATCGCGCAGCATGGCCGCGTTGATGCCGGTGATCTCGGTAACTTTTTCGGGAATCAGGCATTCGGGGTTAATGAGCATGGAGTATTCCTCCACCTCAACGCCGTTTTTGATTTTGACCGCGCCGATTTCGGTAATTTTGTCTTTTGCTGTATTTAAGCCGGTGGTTTCGACGTCTAAAACGACATACGTCGCGTCCTTTACATGGCGATCGTCCGCATACTGAACGATTTCCGGGCAATCTTCAATCAGATAGCCCTCGCAGCCGGGAATGAGCTTGATACCCGCTTTTTTCGCAGCGCCGAACGCTTCGGGATAGGCCTGCACAACGCCGTGATCGGTGATGGCAATGGCGGTGTGTCCCCACGCCGCAGCCTGCTTGATAAGATCCGTAGGCGATGCGCACGCGTCCATCGCGCTCATCTGGGTGTGCAGGTGCAATTCTACGCGCTTTTCCGTCGCCTTGTCCTTCCTGACGGGCTTGGAAGCCGTCACAATATCGTCGGCAAAGAGCGTAAATACATGGCTGTAGTCGTCGTTTTTATATTCGCCGCGCACCTTCAGCCATTTGCCTTCCTTGATAAACTCCCGCGCGCCCTCGATCTGCTTTTCGAGCGACACGCCCGTTTTGCCCCTTTTCGGCTGCAAAAACGCCTTGCACGTCACGCTGCCCTCGTAGTCGGTCATGGTGAAGGTGAGAATTTTGGTATTGGTATTTCGGGTGTCGCGCATTTCCATATTGACGACTTCGCCCATGAGCGCAACCTTGCCCGCATCTTCGGTAAGCTCGCGCATGGAAATGATGGGGTCTGTAAACTCCTGGCCTCGGATCACGCCGGTCGGGGTGTTATCAACTTCAACCGTGCTCGTTTGGGCGCTTTCGATGACGGCCTGCGCAAGGCGCGCTTCTTCCTCGCGCCTTTTTTCGGCTATGCGCGAAATGCGCTCCTGTTCATCGCCCACGGTTTCAAACACGATGGGCGCTTCAATGTCAAAAAGGTCCTTGATTTCCTTTTCGATCATCTTATCTACCCCGCGCAGCCTGAGAAAATCCACGCCCTCCTTGGCGCTGACGGCGATTTTTATTCGGTTTTCGTCGAAACGCCACTGACCCGCGTTCCACGTAAGATACGGCATGGAGCCCGGGCTTTCCTTGGTGATTTTGCGAAGAATTACAGCTTTGTAGCCGTCGATATCCCGGATTGCATCCTCGCGAAGCGCGGGATAGCGCACGGAAACGTCCATTTTCTGATCGGGGAAGCCTGCGCGCATGGCGCGCTCCACCGTTTTGATTTCGCGCTCCGTGAGAATTCTGGACGACAGGAAAAAGGCGCGCAGACCGCCCGTAGCGCGCGAAACGGTCACGCGCTCCAAGGTAAGCGACTGCGTTAAGCCATTATCCACATTTTTCATAAGCTGCGTCCAGACTTCGCTCATAATGTTCCTCTTATGGTTATATTTTTGTTATGCCCATCGGCAGGAGCAAGCCCCCGCCATGCGTAAGGCTTCACTTTTATTGATTGACTCTTTTTCTGATCTCTGCAATCAGCGCCTCGGCAAGATCGCCCTTAACGCTTCTGGGCTTTTCGCCCTTTACAAACAGCGCGCCGCCGTCTTTTCCGCCGGCTACGCCCAGATCGGCTTCCCTCGCCTCGCCCGGGCCGTTTACAATACAGCCCATGACCGCGACGGTAAGGGGCGTTTTAATGTCGATCGTCTCCCTTTTCACGCGCTCGGCAATGTCTCCGACCGGGATGCAGGTGCGGCCGCAGGTCGGACAGGAAACGATGTTGATCCCTTCCTTGCGAACGCCCGTCGCCTTTAAAATTTCAAGCGCGGCGTAGACTTCGTTTACAGGATCGCCCGTCAAGGAGACGCGAAGCGTGTCTCCGATGCCGTCCAGAAGCAGGCTTCCGATGCCGATGGCGCTTTTGATCGTGCCCATGCCGGGCGTTCCGGCCTCGGTCACGCCAATGTGAAGGGGATAATCCGTTTCCCTGTCGGCAATCCGATACGCTTCCACCGTGCCGGGCACGGAGGAGGATTTCATCGACAAAACAAGATCGGTATATCCGTATTTTTCCAAAAGCCGCGCATGGTTTATCGCACTTTCCACCATGCCTCTGGGCGTAGGACCGCCGTATTTTCTAAGGATTTCCTTTTCGACGCTTCCGCTGTTGACGCCGATTCTGACGGGAACGGGATGCATCTTAAGGCAATCCGCCAGTTCTTTGACGTTTTGCTCGCCCCCGATGTTTCCGGGATTGATGCGAACTTTATGAATTCCGTTTTCAAGCGCCCCAATGGCGAGCTTATGATCGAAATGAATGTCCGCAACCAGCGGAACGGGGCTTTTATCAACAAGCGTGCGCACAGCTTTTACGCATAATTCGTCATACACGCTCACGCGCACGATTTCGCAGCCCGCGTTATAAAGGGCTGTGATCTGCTCAAGCGTTTTTTCCGCGTCCCTCGTATCGGTATTGGTCATGGATTGAATGGTCACGGGCGCGCCGCCGCCCAAGGGAAGGTTTCCGACCGTCATTTTTCTTTTCGTCATTTTTTGTCCCTCCCGAAGGGATTGATCAGTTTCGGAATTCCGATGTATTTCAGGCCGTATTTTTTCACAATCAGCATCGCCGTTTCAAACGACGCATTGTCGCACACAGCGTCCGGCGAATGCGCGTCCGCCCCGATGGTCACGGGCGTCTGGATTTCGCCCGCGATTTTCCAGAATCCCGCGTAAGGATAATGGCGGTGATCGCGAATGCCGAGAAGGTTGATTTCAAGGGGAACATTGTGCTTTTTTGCGTTTTCGCAAATGATTCTCCACGCCTCGTTCTCACTTTCGTCCCCTTCGCGGTACTTTATCAGATCAGGGTGCGCCAGATAGGTAAAACGCCCCGTCTGCATGGCCTGCGTCACCTGATGCGCATATTCGAAAAGAACGTCCTTTTCCGAGGTTTTCCAGCCGGATGCCTTTGCGTCTCCCATCTCGTTTTTGGTAAAATGCTGACCGCAGATTAAATAATCGATCGGATACGGGCGGATAAGCTCCAAAAAGGCGTCGAAGAATTCGGGATAGTATTCCGCTTCAAGGCCGAGGAAGATTTCGATATCATTTTTAAATTCCGTTTTCATGTCGAGAACGGATTTCACGTATCCTTCCAGCTCGTCCGGCTTCATGCGGAAGCCCGAATAGTAGCCGTCCTTAAAGACATACGGCGAATGATCTGAAAAGCCCAGCGTTTTTACGCCGCCTTTTATCGCGCTTTCGACATATTCCCTGTCCTCGCCCGAGGCGTGAAGGCAGCGCGTAGTATGCGTGTGGAGATTATACGTCAGCATGGCAAAATCGCCCTTTCGTTATTTGAGAAGTCCCCGAACATCCGAAACGGTAACGACGATCATAAGCAGAATCAAAAGCGCAAAACCGATAAGGTTCACAATCGCTTCTTTTTCGCGGTTTAAAGGCTTTCTGCGGATCGCTTCAATGGTCAAAAATACAAGTCTTCCGCCGTCCAGCGCCGGAATCGGAAGAAGATTCATGATGCCGAGGGACAAGGAAATATTCAAAAGCCAGAACATGATGGAATAAACGCCCATGACAAAGCCGCCGGAGAAGCTCGCCTGCACGTCCGTAGACACGCTCGACACAATGCCGACCACGCCCGCTACGCTTCCTTCTTCAATGCCCGCGCCTCGGATGAGGCCAGAAATCATGTCCTTCAAAAACGCGACGGTATTGACGACCGTCTTTCCGAGCAATTCAAACGCCTCGGGAACGGCAGTAATGATATTTGCGTTGTATTCCTCATACTGCGCGGCAAACACGATGCCGATTAAAAGCCTGCCCTCTTCCTCGCTGTATTCAGGCGCGAGGGAAACGTCCATTTGCTGTCCGCCTCTTTCGACGGTGAGGGTAATCTCCTCGCCGTCCGCGCACGCCATAATGCGGCTTCTTAACGTCTCAACGCCCGCGTCGTCGCTCGTAATCGCTTCGCCGTCCACCATCAGAATCACGTCGCCCGCCTGAAGGCCCGCCCGGCCCGCCGGCATGGATTCCTCTACGCTATAGAGCATGGGAACGGTTTTCAGGGAATACGGATCCGGAATGGCGCTTGACGCAATCAATACAACCGCCATAATAAACGCAAGCAGAAAATTCAGAAACGGGCCGGCAAAAACGGTCAGAAAACGCTTCCATACCGGCTGATTGTTCATGGCTCTCGGGTCAGGATTGTCCTCATCCTCGCCTACAAAGGCACAGAAGCCGCCGAGCGGCAGAAGGCGGAGAGAATAGCGGGTTTCCTTGCCTTTCCACGAAACAATTTTGGGGCCCATTCCGACGGCAAACTCGGTTACGGCGATGCCGCTTAATTTTCCGACGATGAAATGGCCGAATTCATGAATGGTGACGACGACGCCCAGAATAACGAGCGCTGCAAGAATAGAAACAAAATCGAGCATTGGTTTCCTCCAAATTAGATTACAGGGTTATTTTGCGCCTTGCAAGCAATCTTGCCTGCCTGTCAAGCTGATAAACTTCCTCAATGGATTGGGGCTGACGGTACTTAGCGTGATCCAGCGCATACCTGACCGCGCGGGGAATCTCGCCGAATTTCACATTGCCCCTTAAAAATTCGCCCACAACTTCTTCGTTTGCGCCGTTTAAAACAACCGGCGCGCCGTTTCCGTGCTTAAGCGCCTCATAGGCGTACGTTATTGAGGGAAAGCGATCGGTATCGGGCGTGTCAAAGGTAAGCGCGGAAAGGGCGGTAAAGTCCAGCTTTTTTGCGCCGTATTCGATTCTTTCGGGATACCCCATCGCATATCCGATCGGGCCGCGCATGTCGGGAAGCCCCAATTGGGCAAGGCACGCGCCGTCTTTAAATTCCACCATAGAGTGAATCACGCTCTGGGGGTGGATGACCACGTCAATTTTATCGGCGGGCATGGAAAACAGATGGTGCGCCTCGATGACCTCAAGCCCCTTATTCATAAGAGACGCGCAGTCCACCGTGATCTTGCCGCCCATGCGCCAGGTGGGATGCTTAAGCACATCCGAAACGGACGCATTCTCAATTTGCTCTTTTGAAAACAAGCGAAGCGCGCCGCCGGAACAGGTCAGAATGATGCGGCTGACCTCGTTTCCGTTCGCAGCTTCAAGGCACTGAAAAATCGCGCTGTGCTCGCTGTCCACGGGAAGAAGAAGCTTATTCAGCCGCTTCGCCTTTTCCATAACGAGCTCGCCGCCGGTCACGAGCGCTTCTTTATTGGCAAGAAGCACCCTGTCGCATACGTCCAGCGCGCACATGACCGCGCTCAGGCCCGCAATTCCCACTACCGCGCAAAGCGCGTCGTCGGCCTTGCTCGCCTTAAGCGCATCCTCCGTAGCCGTCGGGCCAAAGAACCATTCGATATGCTTTAAATCGTCCGGTATGCTCTCGGGCTCCTGAATCAGAGAGCATACATCCGGCCTATGAATGCGCGCAAGGCGAAAAAGCCCCTCCGCGTCTGCGCTTGCAGAAAGTAAGCAAGCGCGGAATTTTTCGGGGTTCTTTTCGATGACGTCCAGCGTCTGCGTTCCGATGGAGCCCGTGGCTCCGAGCACTGCAATGTTTCTCATTTTACCTTCACCCGTCCAAAACGCCTGTCGCGCGAGGCGTATTCGTTCAAGTCCTTAATCAGCGCCGCACGGTTGTAGTCCGGCCAGCACAGGGGATTAAAGATGATTTCAGCATACCACGTCTGCCAGAGAAGAAAATTCGACAGGCGCATATCGCCGCTTGTGCGAATCAACAAATCCACATCTGGGTCGCCTGCGGTATACATTTCATTTGAAAGCGCGTCGTAATCAATTTGATCCGGCGTCATTTCGCCCGATCTGCATTTTTCCGAAATCGCCTTTGCCGCGCGCACAATCTCGGCTCTGCCGCCGTAGTTTAAGGCGATATTGAGTTTAAGCCCTTTGTTGAATCTGGTTTTTGCCATCGCTTTTTCAAGCGCGCTTTTTTGCTCCTCGGGAAATCTTTCAAGCTCGCCCAGAATCTTTATACGCACGCCCTTTTCGTGAAGCTCGTCGATTTCGGAAACGAAATACTTCGTAATCAGCTTCATAAGCGCGTTGACCTCTTCAATGGGTCTGTTCCAGTTCTCCGTGGAGAATGCATAGATGCTCATGACCTCGATTTTGAGTTCGTCGCAGGCCTTGATAATCTCGCGCAGCGCCTCCGTGCCCGCGGCATGACCTGCGGAACGGGGCAGCGATCTTCTCTGCGCCCATCTGCCGTTTCCGTCCATGATAAAGGCGATGTGGCGCGGACGCTTTTCAAGAGGCGGAATCTCCATCGCGCCCTTTTCTTTTTTTCTTAAAAACCGAAGGATTTTGATTGCGTCATTCGTCATCTTTTGGCTCCTTTATTGTGTCCGGAAACCGCGCGCAGGTGATGATTTTTCCGCTGTTTTGGATCCTCACAACACGCAAAGTGCCGCGGGGCGTATATCCCCGCGGCGCACTGATTTCTTTAATATCGGTAACTTCCACATTAGCCGCCTTAAGACGCTTAAGCGCCTCATCAAGCGGCAGACCGAAGACAGATGAAATCATACAGACATGATCTCTTTTTCTTTGTCGGCGGAAATCTTGTCTACATTCTTGATGCACTCGTCAACGGCCTTCTGAAGCTGGGTTTCAGCGGTCTTCTGGTCGTCCTCGGTGATCTGGTTGTCCTTCTTCATCTTCTTGAAGGCTTCCATGGCGTCGCGGCGAATGTTGCGGATGGCAACCTTGCTCTCCTCGGCGGCCTTTCTGACCTGCTTGCACAGTTCCTTTCTGCGCTCCTCGTTGAGCTCGGGGATGATCAGGCGGATAACGCGGCCGTCGTTAGAGGGGTTGATGCCCAGATCGCTTTTTAAGATTTCCTTCTCGATGGGGCCGATCATCTTGGCTTCCCAAGGCGCGATCACAAGCATCCGGGGCTCGGGAGAAGAGATATTGGCTACGCCGGAAAGAGGCGTGGGCGTTCCGTAATAATCAACGACGATCTTGTCCAGAATCTGAGGATTGGCGCGGCCTGCTCTGAGCGTGGAATACTCCTTAGTCAGCGCGGCTACCGTTTTTTCCATCTTGACTTTTGCATCGTCAATTTTCGCTTTATACATTATTGTATCCTCCTTAGGCAGAATAGATTCAGTTTCAAGCTATATTGTATAGAATTTCTCGCGCCGTGTCAAGAAATTTTCGTTCATATATGAAAACTTTCGCCGCCCCAAAAAGGAGCGGCGAATCATATCCGAAGAACTTATTTCTTGTAAAGCGGGCCGTATACCTGGCAGGCGCGATAGTCCTGGCCCTCCTTGTCCATGCCGAACGCGTTCCAGCAGGCGGGGCGATAGATGTCGTCCTCGGGAACGTTGTGCATGCAAACGGGGATTCTGAGCATGGAGCACATGGTGATCAGGTCTGCGCCGATGTGGCCGTAGCTGATTGCGCCGTGATTTGCGCCCCAGTTCATCATAACTTCATAGGCGGTTTTAAAGGCGGAGCCTTCCTTGCCGTCGCAGCGCGGGGCAAACCACGTGCAGGGCCAGGTGGGATTGGTGCGCTCCATGAGCTTATCGGAAACCTCCTCGGGCAGGTTGACCGTCCAGCCCTCTGCAATCTGAAGAACCGGGCCAAGGCCCTTTACGAGATTTAAGCGGATCATGGTCGCGGGCATCTCGCAGCGGGTGGTAAAGTGGCTTGAGAATCCGCCGCCTCTGAAGTTGTCCTGACCGGCTTCGCACCATACGGTTGCCTCGGTCATCTTCTTGATATCTTCCTCAGTAACCTCCCACCACTTCTTCATGACGGGGTTGCCGTTTTCGTCCTCGCATACGCCTGAAGCGTCAAGGCAGGCCGCGCCGGAATTGAGCAGATGGATGATGCCGTCGGATTCCTTGGCTTTTCCGGTAAGCTTGTGGCCGGTGACGCGCTCGGCGGCGTCGCCCGACCAATAGGTGCGAACGTCCGCAAAGATCTGGGCGCGGTGGGTGAGCAGGCGCATCATCAGCATGCACATGCCGTTTAAAACGTCGTTTTCGGTCGCCAGCGTATAGGGCTCTCTCGCGCCCTGATAGTCGAAGGTGGAGGAAAGAAGCGCTTCCGGATAGTCGCAGTTCGGCCAATGGTCGGTCCACTGCCTCTGACCCTGGAAGCCGCCGGCGATGGCGTTGTGGCCGCCCTTTTCTTCTACAAAGGCGTCGGGAAGGTTCTTGTTTCCGGCCATCAGATCCTTGATGATCAGATACATCTTGACCGTGAACTCCCACTGCTTTTCCTTCTCCTCGGGGGTGAACTTAATGCGAACCTTTTCGCCTAAGAATTCAACCTCTTCGGGGTTATCGTCGCGGCCTTCCTTGCAGTGCTCCTTGGTCCACGCAAGCGCCTTTTGGAATTCTTCTTCGTTATAAATGCCCTCTTCCATGCGGCGAAGGATTTCAACCTCGTCCACGGATTCGACGCGCATGCCGAAATAGCTTTCCATCATTTCCTGATCAATGATGGAACCGGCGATGCCCATGCACTGAGAGCCGATCTGCAGATAGCTTTTGCCCTTCATGGTGGCGACGGCAACGGCGGCGCGTCCGAAGCGAAGGAGCTTTTCCTTTACGTCCTCGGGAACCTCATTGACCTGCTCTCTGTCCTGAACCTCGTGTCCGTAGATGCCGAAGGCGGGCAGACCCTTCTGCGCATGACCCGCCAAAACCGCCGCCAGATATACTGCGCCGGGACGCTCTGTGCCGTTAAAGCCCCATACGCCCTTGATGGTATTGGGATCCATGTCCATGGTTTCGGAGCCGTAGCACCAGCAGGAGGTGACGGACAGCGTGATGGCTACGCCTTCCTTGCGGAACTTATCTGCGCATGCAGCGGCTTCATGCACGCGGCCGATGCAGGTATCGGCGATGACGACCTTGACATGCTCGCCGTTAGAGTAGTAAAGGTTTTCTTCAAACAGCTTCTTGGCGGCGTTTGCCATTGCCCATACGGTGGGCTCTAAGGATTCGCGCATCATCTGCGGGCCGCGGCGGCCGTCGATGCAGGGGCGAATGCCGATTACGGGGTAGGAACCGATATATCTGTTTTCTGCCATAAAAGATCCTCCTTGGAATTAATTCAATGATTTATAAAGATTATAGCATAAATAATTTTAATAATCAATCTACTTTGCAACCAATTCCTTATGGATTTCATGCTCATTGATCGCTGTTTTCGCGCTTGTTGACGCGAATTCGCTCGCACATCTCCCGGAAGGTGAGCTTTTTGATTTTTTTCGCCCCTGAACCCGGAATGTATTTATCCAGCATGCACACGCCCTTATATTCGCAATAGGCGCATGCGTCCGTCCTTTCGCTCTGGGCGGGCTCGATTCGCGTCTCACCCGTTTCTATGTCCGACGCAATGTGGCTTGCGACCATCATGGCATGCTCCATAAGAAGCGCAAATTCCTCGTCCGTCGCCGTGAGCGCGCGGGAATCCGGCGTGCCGTCCTTTAAAAAGCGAATCTTGAACACGTGCTCCGGCTCGTCCGCCATCAGGCGAATAAGATCGGGATCGCTGGGCAGTATGCCCTCCATGCGCATGCGGTCAAGACGCATTTTTTCAATCTCGTCCTCATCTAAGCTGTCGGTCTGAATGATCGGATCATCCACGCGGAAGTAAAACGCGCCTGCGGACTTGCCGCCGTATTTTTTCAGCGCGGAGGCCAGATACAAAATCAGCTGAAGCTGAAGTCCGTAATACATTTCGCCCGCATCGGGTTTTTTGCTGCCGCGTTTATAGTCGATTACGCGAAGATAGCTTTCGTTCTCAACCTTCATCGCGTCCACGCGATCGATTCTCCCGGCGATTCTCGATTTGGCTTGGTCGTTAAGGCGCAGAACGGGGCCGGTTTCGCCAAACTCCATTTCAAGCTCCATGGGCGCAAACGCGCCGTTTCTGAGCTGTTCGACGAGGGTTTTTGCGGCTCTTGCGGCAACGCGCCTGAGCTTTTTCGCGCTGGCTTTGGCAACGGATGTATCGTCCATCGCGTCCTTTAACGCGCTTTCGATGATGTTGTCCGAAATTTTGTTCATGCGCCTTGCGGCTTCCTGCTGCGAAATATCGTTTAAGTCCACCCTGCTTTCACTCAGAAACGAACAGACCGCTTCGTGAAGAAAGCTGCCTTCATCCTTCGCATTCAGTCCGAACGGCTCCTCCCTTTCCGGGCGCAGGGCGTATTTCACAAAATGCTTGAAGGGACAGCCCGCATAGGCTTCAAGGCGCGTGACCGAAACCTTGTCAAGCGCGCCGTAAACCTGCCTGGAGAGGGCGCGCCCGATGTTTTCGCTCTCGGTTTTATGCGTGAGCGCGCGGCGGATTCTGTCAATAGCGCTTCCTCCGATTTTGGACGCCGAAGCCAGCGCAGCTTTGCCGGACTCGGAAAGGCTTCCTGCGCTTAATTCCACAGCCGCCGTCTGTTCAGCCGCCTGAGGCGCGGCGTAGCGCATGGCCAAAATCGCCTCGTCGTCCGTCACGCCGCCGCGAACGCGCAGATTCGGAAAAATACGCATCGCCTCCGACACCAAAACGCCCGGCGCGAGGGACGCGCCGTCTATGCCGCTCATGGGATAGGTAATGCAGATATATTCCTCCGCCAGAGACAAAGCGTCCTTCATATACATCCGCTCCGTCCTGACCTTGGAAAGCGCGTCCGGCCCTAAAAACACATCGAGCTTTTGGGAAAGCTCGCCCGTTTCGTTTTCGTCGAACAGCCCTTCCTCCGAAACGGCGCCGCCGGCGGTTTGACCGATGACGATGAGCGCTTTAACGGGCTTAAAGCCCATGCGCGCGGCGGAAAGCGCATTGACCGCATCCTGAGACTGCGGAAGGGGCTTGATTTCGGCGTTCAGAAACGCGCGTGCGAGAAGATCGGTAAACATGGCTTTTGAAAGCTTCTTTTCGCCCAGCAGCTCGTTCATCTGGTCGAGCGTTCCCACAACGCGGTTCCACACCTGCGCATCCTCCGCGGCGAGCAGCCGTTCGCCCAGCTCCGTCAGACGCTGGCGCTGGATCTCGCCTTTTCGGGCGCAGTTGAGCTCGGAAAGATACAAAAACACGCTTGCCAGCTGCTCGGTCAGCGTATCGGCATGCGAAAGCGCGCTGTCGAGCTTCAGAATCGGGTCGGCAATTTTCCTTCGGATTTCTTCGATTTGCTCAAGCTGCCCTTCCGGCGCGCGCTTAATTGGCTTTAGAAGGCTGCGCGCATTGAGGCCGAACAAACGGGCATAGCTTAAAAGCGCCTCCGCTTCCTCATCCGTCAGATCCGTATATCCGGTTGTAATGAGCGAGCTAAGATCGCCGTCCGCGCCGGAGAGAATTTTGAGCGTTTCCATCAGAAATCTCGGAAGCGGATGGCGGTCGGCGGGTCTGGATTCAGGAAGGAAAATCGGCACCTCATAGGCTTCAAAGGCGCTTTCAAGCGCGTCGGAATAGGCGGATGCGTCGTTTACGATCACTTGAATGTCCGAATACCGCCAGTGGTTTTTGGAAACAAGCCTTCTGATCAGCGCGGCGGCAAAGCGCGCTTCCTCAAGCGGGTTTAAAAGAAGCGCCATCTGAAAGGAAGTATTTTTGCCCTCAAAAGGGGTTACAAACGCCGAATAAGCCTCCCGTGCAAAATGCTTATGCGCGCCGCCCGCCGGGTTTTCCTCCGACAGATATTCTCGTTTATAGGAAACGCTTTTTTCTCTGAGCGACGCCAGCATTCTCTCGTAGGAAGCCTGAAGCGGCTTATACAGCGTAAAATCTTGCGCCATGCCGTCGTTTTCAAGCGGCAGAAACACGCCTGCCTCGATGCAAACGCTTGCGGCGCAGGCAAAAAGCTTATTGAAATTGGGTGTTGTCAGGTCAAAGCCAAAGGCAAAGATACGCGCGTTTTTCACGGAAGGCGCATTCTCCATCCGCTTGATTGCTTCATTTATTTCGTCCTCGCCGTCCTGAAATCTGTCCGCGATTTCCTCCTCGTATTTTTGATAAAGGCGGGCGACGTCGTATAATTTCCACTTGATCGCGCTGTCTTCCTTCTCCTCGGAAAGCGTCAAAAGCGCATCGGGCGTCACTCCCGCCTGCTTGAGGCGCGAGATCTGATCCACGATGCGCATTTCAAAGCCGCGTTTTTCCTTCGCGCCCTGATACCATTTGAGTTTTTTATTTAAGTTTCTTAGGGTTTTGCCCATCAGCATAGCGCGTCCCCGTTCGTCTACGAGCACGCGCTGATCCCGTCCGGCCTCGTCAAAAATGAGCCCGGCAAACCTTTTGGGCGACAAAACGGACAGACGGAACGAACCGGAAAGCGACAAGCCTTCCAGCGTGAGCATTTCAGTTTCCAGCGTAAGCTGCTCGGGCACAAGGATGACGACGTTTTTATCATCTCCGCACAAAAGCGCTTTTTCGACTTCTTTTAAAAGTCTCGGCCTCAACAGCGCCTTTCGCCCGGTAAAAAACGTTACGCTCATTTAAAACACATCTTTCGTTTAAAGATTTAAAAGCATTGCTCGGAAAGCGAACACATTTCCTTCTCGTCTTTCCGCCATGCCGCAGAATTCATCCTCCACATATACGCGAACGACGGCAGCATCCTCATCGGACGGCTTTTTAAGCCAATTTGCCATCACAGGGTTTCCGCACGCGATGCGCTTTCTGTATTCCGGCTTTACGTCGATTCTGGGGTATGCCGAAAGCAGCGAATCCATCGGCTGAAGCGCCTTTTCGATTGCGCCGGGACGCTTGATTTCTTCGATGGAAAACCCGTTTTCTGTGGTGAAAGCACCCGCCGCTTCCCTTAAAAGAAAGCTCATATGCGAAGGGCAGCAAAGGCGCGCTCCAATATCGCGCATAAGGGAACGGATATACACGCCCTTTCCGCATTCAATGCGGATAAGATGACGGTCCGGCGCGGTTTCGGCGATATAGGTCAGATTATGAACCGTAACCTTTCTGGGCTCAATTTCGACCTCCTCGCCCTCGCGCGCAAGCTCGTAAAGCTTTTTCCCGCCCTTTTTAAGCGCGCTGTACACGGGCGGCGTCTGCATGATGTCGCCGATAAAGAAAGGAAGCGCGCTTTTCACATCCTCCGCCGTCGGGATTTTGTCGCTCGATTCGATAACCTTGCCCGAAGCGTCGCACGTATCCGTGCTTGCGCCCAGAAAAAGCTCGCCCACATAAACTTTTTTCTTGTCGATGATATAGTCGAAAAGCCTCGTCGCTTTCCCGACGCATACAGGAAGAACGCCTGCTGCGTCCGGATCGAGCGTGCCGCCGTGGCCTACGGCGGTTTTTCTGGGCAAAAGCCTTCTTACGGCAAGCACAGCATCCGAGCTCGTCATTCCCGGCGGCTTCAGAATATTGATAAATCCATCCATACAATCACATTTCCCGCGCCGCTTCACAGGAAGCCTTAATCACTTTCGGGAAAATCTCCTCCATCGTAACGCCTGCCGCCGTCGCGCCGGCTGCCGCAATATGCCCGCCGCCGCCAAACTTTTTGGCGATTTTGGAAACGTCTGCACCCACGCCCGCGCGGAAGGAAAACTTTACGCCCTCCTTCATTTCATCGGCTAAAATGCCCACGCGAACGCCTTCAATTTCGTTTAAATAGTTGACGATGCTGTTTGCGTCGGCTCTCGTCGCGCCCAAAGCTTCAAACACTTCATCGTTTAAGCGGATCGCTGCAACGCGTCCGTTTTCGAAAAGTTCGATTCTGTCAAGCGCATAGCCCAAAAGGCGCGTCTTTGCAATCGAGCGCGTTCTGTAAAGCGTGCGCGTCAAACTTTCCACATCCGCGCCCGCATCAACGCACATCGCCGCATAGCGGTAGGTGTTTGACGTGGTTGAAGAAAATGAGAAATTTCCCGTATCGGTCGAAATCGCGACATAAGCATTGACCGCCATGTCCTTTGAAAGCGCAACGCCCAGCTCTTTAATCACATCAAGCGCCATTTCGCCCGCCGCCGCTGCTTTTCCGTCGATGAAATTTATATCGCAAAAGCCGGGATTCGTCGCATGGTGATCAAGGCACGCGCGTCTTTCGCAGGCAAAAAATACGTTTTCCATATCCCCCATGCGCTTAACGTCGGAAACGTCCACGGAAAGAACAGCCTTCGGCGGAAAAGGCATAGCATCGCCGGAAGCAAAATCCCCGCTGTCCGGCAGAAACGCATATTTCTCCTCAACCGGGTCGCTGCACGCGGGAAACGCGCGCTTTCCGAGGGCTCGGATTGCCTCCGTCATGCACAATGCCGTTCCGTACGCGTCGCCGTCGGGGCGAATGTGCGTGATGACCGCGATGTCGTCGTTATCCAGTATGAATTTCGCGATTTCCTTAGCAGAGCCGATCATTCTTCGGTATCCTCCACGGGTCTGCGCTTTTCGTCCTCGCGCAGAACCTCCTGAATATGCGCGGCGTATTCGATGTTCACATCGAGTTCAAAAATGAGCTCGGGAGTGTAGCGAAGATCGACTTTTCTGCCGAGCTCGCGACGGATAAAGCCGCTGGCGCTCTTTAATGCCGCCATCATATCCTTGCGCTTATCCTCCTCAAGAACGGTCACGCGCACCTTGCAATAGCGAAGGTCGCGCGTTACGTCCGCGCGCAGAATAGACCACGTGCCGCCCACTCTGGGGTCGGACACTTCGTCTCTGATAATCTGATCAAGGGCGCGCCTTACTTCCTCTGAAATCCGGTCGATCCGGTCATATCCCATAATGAATTTCCTCCTTACCGAAAACGCGGCCGGCGACTGCATATGTCCGCCGACCGCATGAAAAATGGTCGATTATCTCTGAATTTCTTCCATGATGAAGCATTCGATTTCGTCGTTTTCCTTGACGTCGTTGTAGCCTTCGATGCCAAGACCGCACTCATAGCCGGTCGCGACTTCCTTAACGTCGTCCTTAAAACGCTTAAGGGAATCAATCTTGCCCTCGTGGATAACAATGTTGTCGCGCAGCAGACGAACGGATGCGTTTCTCTGAATCTTACCGTCGGTGACATAGCATCCGGCAACGGTGCCCACGCCGGAAACCTTGAAGGTCTGACGGACGCGGCAGCGACCAAGAACATTTTCTCTGAACTTGGGCGCGAGCATACCCTTCATCGCAGCCTCGATATCCTCGATTGCGGAATAGATGACGCGGTACAGGCGGATATCCACCTTTTCGCGCTCGGCGATGTCGCGCACGGAGGTATCGTGGCGAACGTTGAAGCCGATGATGATGGCGTTGGAAGCGGAGGCGAGGATAACGTCGGTCTCAGTGATCGCGCCTACGCCGCCGTGAATGGCCTTGACCTTGACTTCATTGTTGGAAAGGCGCTCAAGCGACTGCTTGACGGCCTCGACGGAGCCCTGTACATCGGCCTTGATGATAAGGTTGAGCTCCTTGAGCTGGCCTTCGGAGATCTGGTTGAAAAGATCGTCCAGCGTAGTCTTGCTCTGCGCCTTGATGAGCGCGGCCTTCGCCTTATCCTTTCTCTCCTCGGCAACCTTGCGGGAGAGGGAGTCGTCGTCAACGGCGGATAAAATATCGCCGGCGTCGGGAACGTCGTTAAAGCCGATAACCTCGACGGGATCGCTCGGGAAGGCCTGCTTTACGCGCTCGCCTCTGTCGTTGACCATGGCGCGGACGCGTCCGTAGGCGGTACCGGCGATAATGGTATCGCCGACATTGAGCGTGCCGTTTTTGATAAGAACGTTGGCAACGGGGCCGCGGCCCTTGTCGAGTCTGGCTTCGACGATAATGCCTCGGGCCTTTCTGTTGGGATTGGCCTTGTAATCCTGAACCTCTGCAACCAGAAGAATCATTTCAAGCAGCTGATCCACGCCCTGACCGGTGTGCGCGGAAACGGGCACGATAATGGTGTCGCCGCCCCACTCTTCGTCGATCAAGTCGTACTTCGTCAGCTCCTGACGGATGCGGTCGGGATCGGCGGTCGGCTTATCCATCTTGTTGATCGCTACGATGGTCTGAACGCCGGCAGCCTTGGCATGGTTAATCGCTTCAACGGTCTGGGGCATAACGCCGTCGTCCGCAGCGACAACCAGAATCGCGATATCGGTAGCCTGAGCGCCTCTTGCACGCATGGCGGTAAACGCCTCGTGACCGGGGGTGTCCAGGAAGGTGATCTTTTCGCCGTTCATTTCAACGGTGTAAGCGCCGATGTGCTGGGTAATGCCGCCGGCTTCGCCTGCGGTTACGCGGGTCTTTCTGATGTAGTCCAGAAGCGAGGTCTTGCCGTGGTCAACATGACCCATGATGGTGACGACCGGCGGACGATGAACAAGATCCTCTTCCTTATCCTCGACGTCCTCGGCCTCAAGCGCGTCTTCGGCGGTCTCGGCAAGCTTGAGCTCAAGCTCGATTTCAAACTCGGTGCAGACCAGCTGCGCGGTATCAAAATCGATCTCGGCATTGATGTTGGCGAAAATGCCAAGCATGAGAAGCTTTTTGATGATTTCGCTGACGGGCTTTCCGATGCGCTCGGAAAGATCCTTGACGGTGATCTTCTCGGCGGTCATGACAGCCTTCTCGATCTTCACCGGCTCGGGCTTGGGCGCAGGAGCGGCTACCTTGCGCTTGCGCTTGCCGCCGCGCACATACTCGTCGTCCATCTGAACGGAGGGCGCTGCGGAGCGGGTCTGCTGGCGCTTATTTTTCTGCTGATTGCGCTCGGGATCAACCTGGCGCACATACTGCTTTTTGTTGGGATCGTAATTGCTTACGCGCTCCTTCTCAACGCTGGGCGTAAGATCGGGCGCGGCGGGACGACGGGGCGCAAAGCCGCCGGCAGGTCTGGGCGCGCCAGCGCCTGCACCGCCCATCGGAGGACGAGCGCCGCTCGCGCGGTTGCCCATAGGCGCAGCGCCCTCGCGGGAGAGCGGGTTTGCGGGACGGCCATAGGGGCCGCGGGGCGCCTGTCCGGGTGCGCCTGTCTGTCCCTGCGGGTTGGCGGGACGGCCGTAGGGGCCGCGGGGCGCCTGTCCGGGCGCGCCTGTCTGTCCCTGCGGATTTGCGGGACGGCCATAGGGGCCGCGGGGCGCCTGTCCGGGCGCGCCTGCCTGTCCCTGCGGATTTGCGGGACGGCCATAGGGGCCGCGGGGCGCCTGTCCGGGCGCGCCTGCCTCGCGTCCCTGCGGATTTGCAGGACGGCCATAGGGCTGCTGCGGACGCGTTTGCTGCGCGCGGGTCGCGGCCTGCTGGTTTTCGGCAGGCTTTTTCTCCGCTTCCTGTGCGGGCGCAGTTTCGGCTTTCTGGGGCTTGGCTTCGGGCGCGGGTGCATTCTTGGCCTTTTCCGCCTTTTCCGCCTCTGCCTTTGCGATTGCCTGCTGCTGAGCGGTCTCATTGATGGATTTGATCGCAGCCTCCAGCGTGCGCTGTCTGGCTTCGTTCTCCTCCGCTCTGATTCTTTCCGCTTCCGCCTTTGCAATCTTGCCGGAAATTTCCTTAAGAGAATCAATCGCGCCCAGCGCCTTCTTGCGCGACTCCGATACGCTCTTTAAAAGTTCCGACGCTTTCTGACTGAGATCTTTGGTTGCGACTTTCGCCATTGACTGAATACACCCCCGATAAGTTTTGAAATCAGCCGATTTCCTTAAATAGCTGATAAATGCGGTCGGCAAAGGACGTGTCCGTTACCGCCGCGATCATTCGCCCGCTCTTTCCGATGGCATCTCCGAGCGATGAGGCAGGAACCGTGATAAGCGGTGTTTTTTTGTGAAGGCATGCATCCGAAATCTGCTTTTTTGTGCCCTCGGATGCATCCTCGTCGATGACGACGAGCTTCGCTTCGCCCTTCTTAAGCGCAATCTCCACCGCCTGAACACCGGAAACCAGACGGCCTGCGCGGGCGGAAAGACCGAGCATCGAAAGAAGCTTATTCATCTTCGTCCTCGCTTACGGGCTCAAGAGCGGCAAATGCCTGCTCAAGCGCGTCGTAGATTTCATTCGACACCGCAGCTTCAAACTTTCTTTCAAGCGATTTGGTCTTTCTTGCTTTTTTAAGGCATTCCACATTCCTGCAAACATATGCGCCTCTTCCCGGCTTTTTGCCTACGGGATCGATGGAAACCTCGCCCTCGGGAGAGCGCACAACGCGCTGAAGCTCCCTTTTCGGCTTCATTTCGTGACACCCTACGCACATGCGCATGGGCGTTTTTCGCTTATTAAGCATTCTCTTCCGCGCCTTCCTGCTGATCCGCCTCGGCGTTTTCGGCCTCGGCCTCCTCGGCGATGGCGGCGTTCATCTGGCTTAAAGATTTGATGTCGATCTTCCAGCCGGTGAGCTTGGCGGCGAGACGCGCGTTCTGGCCTTCCTTGCCGATGGCGAGGGAAAGCTGGTTGTCCGAAACGACGACGCGGGCGCTCTTTTCCTTCTCGGACGCGAACACCGCGTGAACGCGTGCGGGAGAAAGCGCGGAGGCAATGTATTCCTTGGGATCGGAAGACCATTTTACGATGTCGATCTTCTCGGTCTTAAGCTCGTTTACAACATTCTCAACGCGAAGGCCCCTCGGGCCTACGCAGGAGCCTACGGGATCGATGTTCTGGTCGGTAGAGAACACGGCCATTTTGGTGCGGAAGCCTGCTTCGCGGGCGATGGACTTGATCTGTACAACGCCGGTGCGGATTTCAGGCACTTCGATTTCAAACAGGCGCTTGACAAGGCCGGGATGGGTTCTGGAAACCATGACCTGCGGGCCGCGGGTAACCTTGGTAACCTCAAGAACATACACCTTCAGGCGATCGCCTACGTTTACTTCCTCGCCGGGCATTTGCTGCGCAACTTCAAGAACGCCTTCGGTTCTGCCAAGCTCAACAAACGCGCGTCCGTTTTCCACCCTCTGAACGATGGCGGTCAGGATCTCGTTCTCTTTTTCAATGTATTCGTCGTAGATTACGCCGCGCTCGGCCTCTCTGATGTGCTGAACGATGACCTGTTTTGCGGTCTGGGCGGCGATTCTTCCGAACTGGCTGGGCATGGTGGGCACTTCGATTACGTCCTCAACGCCGTAGCTTGCATAGGAGGGATACTTCTCGCGAACCTCGTCCAGCGAAATTTCGATCGTGGGATCTTCAACGAAGCTAACGATCTTCTTGTGCGCAAGCACTTCGATTACGCCCGTATTTCTGTCGATGGACGCGCGGACGTTGTCCACCTTTCCGAAGGAACGCTTATAGGCCGAAACCAGCGCGCTCTCGATTTTGGAATACAAAACTTCCTTATTGATCTTCTTTTCCTTAGCCAGCATATCAATTGCGGAGATGACCTCCATCGGATCCGCAAATCCCATTGCCATAAATGTTCTCCTCCAGTCTTCTCCGAATTAAATGTCGATATCGTTAAGCATGTCTTCGTCCACGTTCAGAACGCATCTTGCAAGCGCGACGGCCTTCTGATCGAATTCGCGTCTTTCACCGCCGTCTTCGATCACAATCTTTCCATCCTCAAGACCGATCAGTACGCCGGTGAAAAGCTTTGCGCCGTCCAAGGGCTTATAAAGCTTTACCTCGATTTCCTTGCCTGCCGCTCTTTCAAAATCGCGTAGCTTTTTGAGCGGCCTGTCGATGCCGGGGGAAGAAACTTCCATATAATCGTAGTCGATATTCTCGGCATACGGCTGAATCTTCCTGTGGAATGCCTCCACATCGTCTAAAGAAATGCCGCCCTCTTTGTCGATGTAAAAGCGCAAAAAGCGTCCGGCGGGCTCTTTCACGAGCTCAAGGTCGATCCACTCGTACCCAAGCTCTTCGGCCAGTCGGATGGCTGTGCGTTCAACGCTTAGAAGCGTATTGTTTTGATTAGGCAAAAACGTGTCCTCCGAAACTTCCTTAGCAAAAAATCAGCCCACTCAACAACGAGCCGCGCTTTCCGGTAAAGAAGCGCGGCGCGAAAGACGTTTTGAAATCAAACAAAACGCGCTGTGGACCAACTTGCTTTCGTTTAAACGCAAACCAGTGCGTTTTTCTGCCCACATTATACCACGTAAAATGAGGAATTACAACACCTGACAGCCAATCTTTTGAAACCCTTATTATAAAGAATGGGTTAAAACTCATATCATGCGCAATTTTTAACTTGTACGTTGCCATATTTGAACAATCCGGGCCGTTTCTACCGCTTGTAAAATCGCGCCAAGTGAGGTAAAATAGCATCGTAAATTATCAATGGAGGTAATTGATCATGATTAAGATTGGTATCAACGGTTTTGGCCGCATCGGCCGTCTCGTTTTCCGTGCTTCCCTCAGCCACCCCGAGGTTGAAGTCGTTTCCATCAACGACCTCATCACTCCCGATTATATGGCCTACATGCTCAAGTACGACACCGTACACGGCAAGTTCGAAGGCACCGTAGATTACACCGACCACTCCATCATCGTAAACGGCAAAGAAATCCGCGTAACCTGCGAAAAGAACCCCGCCGACCTCAAGTGGGACGAAGTAGGCGCCGAGTACATCGTAGAGTCCACCGGCCTGTTCCTCACCCAGGAGAAGGCTGCCGGCCACATCGCCGCTGGTGCGAAGAAGGTCGTTATGTCCGCTCCCTCCAAGGATGCGACCCCCATGTTCGTAATGGGCGTTAACAACAAGACCTACACCAAGGACATGCAGTTCGTTTCCAACGCTTCCTGCACCACCAACTGTCTGGCTCCTTTCGCAAAGGTTCTGGATAAGGAATTCGGTATCAAGAAGGGCTTAATGACTACTATCCATTCCTATACCAATGACCA
>JAFWZN010000027.1 GCA_017522345.1 Clostridia bacterium
AAGCGCAAGTCCCGGTCGCGCCAAGCGTCGCGACTCCAAGACGCGTAAGGCGCGGAGACGCCGCCCGCCGCGACGAAACCGATTTCGGCGCTTGAAACGCCGACGACGGAACCGTTTTCGGCGGCGGTCGTCGCGTCGTAAAGCGTCGAACCGCCGGAGGTTGCGTTGCAAACGATCGCGTTAAGCGGAGTTTGCGACGTCGCGTCAAATCCGGGCGCGGCGACGACGTCGGAAAAACCGCCGGAACCGTTGTTCGACGCGGCGTCGACGTTGAGCGCGAGCGTCGAACCGTTCGCCGTAAAACGCGCCGTCGCGCCAAGATAAACGCCGCCTCCGACGTTCGCGCGACAGCCGGTAATAACGCCGTCGTTGAGTTCGAGCGTCGCGCCGTCGTCGACGCAAACGCCGCCGCCGTTTTGCGCCGCGTCGCAACCGCAAACACGACAACGGTTTAGAACGACGTTCGCGCCGGTTTCGACGTTCAGCCCGCCGCCGTTTTGCGACGTCGCGCCGCCGATAAAGTCGAACGACGTAAACGACGCGGTCGCTCCGTTTGCGACCGCCGCGCAAGCGACCGAGCCGCCGCCGTTTAAGGCGACGCGGAACGGCCCGCCGTCGAGCGTCAAATTTTTGTCGATCGTTAGCGTCGACGCGAGCGCGATTTCGATCGTCGCGCCGCGTTCGAAAACGGTTTCGTCGGGGCGGACGACGTCGCCGGGGGAAGCGTTTTGAATCGCTTCGGCGAGGCTTCCCGCGCCGGTCGACGCGTTCGACGTAAAATAAACGACGGCCATCGTTTACGCCTCCGACGCTTCCGGTTCTGCGGCGGTTTTGTCGATTGCGGCCGCGTCGGACGACGTCGCGTCGTTTTCGGTTCCGGACTCGACCGGCGCGTCGTCGAGCGGTTCCGCTTCGGCGACGTCCGGAAGCGGGTCGGGCGAAATTTTCGAATATGTCGAATCGACGGTCAACAAGAGCGATTCATCGGCGGCAAGTTCGACCTTCTTATGTCGCAACAGATAAGAACTTGCGTTCGTCGCGCCGACGATTTCGAGCGTCGCGGTCAAGGCGTTGCGCCCCGTTTCGATCTGCGCTTCGGTCGGGTCGCCTTCGACGACGGCGCCGTAAAGGACGACGGTCGCGCCGCTCGGAACTTTCGCGACGGCGACGGTTTTCGTTTCGAGAGTTTCTTTCATTCGTTTCAGCCTAATATTTCTTCCGGTTCGCGGCTAACGTAAAAGTTGGACGAGAAAAATTGGTCGCGTCGCTCCGGCGCCGTTCGGTAAAAAAGATTTTTAAAATACCTACTTTTATATCACCTTTTTTAACTACTTCATTTTCAGTATATTGATTCATCTTGTAAAGTTGATCATAGACCGTATCACTGATATGGATTAATGCTAATTCCATACGATGCGGAGGGATTTTTTCAGTTCTACCATCTACTTTTACGTAGGTATGAACGTATGGAGGCCAATCTGAACCATCACGCTTAAAAAACCTAAGTTGAGGATCTGGATATGTCTGCTTGATGAACTTGTTCATCACATAATTCTTTCGCGGAATATATATACCTGCTGGACAGTCAGTCTCCCTGATTCTCTCATAAAGATAATTACGCAAATCATCTGTTATAAGTTCATCAGCATCTACAACCAAAACCCAATAACTTGATGCAGATTGAATAGCGAAATTTCTTGCTGGTTCTGCACTGACATAATCTTTTTTGGGAAATGTAACTACCTTACAGCCATATTTGTTGGCAATCTCAACGGTATTGTCTGTACTCTCCATATCACAAACCACAATTTCATCAAAACCTTTTGCAGCCTGCAAAACTTTTTCCAAATGACGCGAGGCATTACGTGTGTTAATTACAACCGATATTTTATCTTTCATATTATTTCAATAATAGTAATACAAATAAACTTACAATGACAAATGTAACACTTTTTGCATAGGTAATAAACATCTTTCAAAAAATATTTTTCAATAAAAACATAGAAGACTTCTAGTCGGGACCACTTCGCACGACCAACGTTTCAACAGATATTTATGCTACCATGGACTTTCATCATGTATGGAAAATAAAACGTTCCGACATTAAAGCGAACCCCAAAGTTTGGACAAGAAACTTTGGGGTTCGCTTCAGATTTCACAAGGCATTTTTTAGTAATAATTCAAATCTTATTTTATACACAATCTCTTATCCAACATTACTTCCTGGAGCGACAGGCTGACTTGGTGTTACAACGACCAATCTTCCGTCTTTGTCTTCTGCCGATAATATCATGCCTTCACTGGTGACGCCTTTCAACTTACGAGGCTCGAAATTAGCAATGAAGCAAACTTGCTTGCCAACCAACTCTTCTGGATTAGGATAATATTTCGCGATGCCAGAAACGATAGTACGTTTGTTCATGCCGTCGTCGATCAAGAATTGTAATAACTTATCAGCTTTTGGAACTTTTGTGCATTCTAAGACAGTACCAACTCTGATGTCCATCTTGCCAAATTCGTCAATATTAGTATTAGGCTTGACAGGATTTGGAGCCCATGCGTTGAGTTCGTTCTGTTTCTTGGTATCTTCCAACTTCTTAATCTGTGCTGCTACAGTCTCGTCTTCCACTTTTGTGAACAACAACTCTACTTCACCGATTTGACTTTCTTCATTTAACAAAACCGTCTCTTTAGCCTGATTCCATCCGCTTACTTCCAAACCTATCATAGCTTGTAACTTCTTAGCTGAGAAAGGAAGGAATGGTTCTGAAAGGATAGCGAGTTTTGCAACTATCTGTAACGACACTGCGAGGACTGTCTTCACTCTTTCAGGATCGGTCTTGAATTGTTTCCAAGGTTCGTTTTCAGTGAGATAACGATTTCCGAGACGAGCAAGATTCATCAATTCTGACAAAGCCTCACGGAATTTATATGTGTCAAGAAGATGAGCAATCTTGTCGGGATATTGATTCATCTCTTCTATAGCTGCCTTATCTTTCTCATTGAGATTTGTCAAGGCAGGAACTTTACCTTCAAAATATTTATGAGTCAAGACCAATGTACGGTTTACGAAATTAC
>JAFWZN010000028.1 GCA_017522345.1 Clostridia bacterium
GACCTGAGTCATGGTCTCGTCGTTCACCTTCTTGCCATGGAACTGCTGCAAGGCAAGCGCCTGGGTCAGGCTATCAATACGACCCGCAGAAAAACCGACCTTTTCCACACGAATGACGTCGATGCTCTTGCTGTTGAGGAGTTGCGCCGAAGCAATGCCCGCGGCAAGCGCCACGGTAAGGACACCACGAGAAATAAGTTTAAGAGACATTATCTATCCTTGTTAAAAATTTCCGCGATATAATATAGAAAAATGGCGCCCCAAAAATCGGGACGCCGTATAAAATCAGCTTCGTAGGTTTATTCTGCAGTTAAACAGGCGCTTGCACCCCTCGCACAAGCCCCTAGCAGCCCGCGACGTCGCCGTCGCGGTCACCGCTGCAAGTATTGCAAGAGGAAGTGTTTCCGCAGGGCAGCAGTTCCTCGGCTTCGTAAACCGGCTTGGTCTTCGTTTCGTCCGAATACTTGATGTACTTCACGTCGGCAAACGACACGCCGAGAGTGAACGTGATGACGCCCATGGAGCCGCCGGTCGTCGTGCATCCCGGATACAGGACGGAGGCAATCAGGGTATCGCCCCTGAGTTCGGCGTTGAGCCCGTTGAAAGTGCAACGGTCGTCCACAAGCACGCCATCGTCACGGAAGGTAACGGACCCGCTAGCGCTTTCCACTTTCACGACGCGCGGAGCAACCGCCGGACCGCCGCGAAGCATGGCCGAGACGTCGGTCGCCTTTTCATTAATGTACGTGGTCGGAGGCGGCAGGTACACCCACTTGTTGTTTACGCACTGGTAAGCGCGGCCATAGAATTCCAGCAGGGTGTCCGTGTCGCAGGGCTCCAGGTCAGGCCTGCGGATTCCGTCGGGGATGCCGTCGCCATCGCAGTCGCTACCCGGAGGGCAGGCATTTGTGCGTGTCCAATAATTCGCGACACATCTGTAATCTTCACCGGTTGCGCAGTCGGTAGCGACCTCACCGTTTCTTCCGACGCAGTTTCCTTCTGCGCTCATCCCGTCGAAATCGGTAATATGTTCGCAGGTAGGCTTTATCTGCGTCCAGAGGCGATTGCTGCAGGCGTAGTCAGGGCCTCCCTTGCAGTCAGGAACCACAGCGCCTTCTACATCGCAATGGTTGCAGGCCTCGTTCGTCACCGGGCATAGGTCACCTTCACAAGGCGGGCACATCTGATCCATGTCGATGCATTTTCCGGCAACACAATATTGCGTATAGCCCATCTTGCAGAGTTCCTCCTCGGTGTATCCGCATTCGGGCATGAATGCTTCACACTGCTTTTGCAGCAAGGAGCTGGAACTGGAGTTTTCCGCAATGTCGGAGCTGCTTTCGGGAACAGTCTCGCTGGAGGCGGGCTCGCCGTTGCTGGATTCGGGCGGAACGTCCCCGTTGCTCGAGGAACTTGCGTCCGTGCTCTCGATGGCAGAGGACTTCTCGTCGCCGCCGGTCGGGGCGCTCGGGCTGTCGCTATCGCAGGCGGCAAAGAAGAATGCGGCAAGCGCCACGGAGGCAATCCCGCAAGCAGGCTTAAGCATTTTCGTTTTCATACGTTTCTCCTTTTATCAAATCTAGTTTGTCCATTCGACAATCGTTTTTATCTATCTCAAATATATAACTTTTTTCGCAAAAGTCAATAGATTCATAGAACAAAATTTAAATAATTTCATCAAAATCGCTACATTTTTTATTATTTCATATCATTTTATTCTATATGCAACAAATATCGCACGCATATAGAACAATCCCCTTCACGAAGGTCGCCCAAATGTCTTGCGAGCCACAAAAAGAACAAAAGCACAAAAAAAATCCGCCCCAACGGAGCGGACTTCAAATTTCCTGCTTTCCTTAAAACGTCAGGGTTTGACCTCACCGGTTCGGAAGTCATAAATCCCGTAAGTGAAGAACGGCTTCCCTTCCTCGAACTTCAGCCCTTCGCGTCGTTTCTTTTCGTACGAAGCCTTCAAGCGCTTTGCTATTTCCGCAATGGTTTCCTGCGATACAATCCCGTCTATGCTGTTCTGGTATTTCGCCGATTTGGCATCCTGGTACTTGAACTCGAACTTGCCCTTCTTGAACACCCCCTCGAAAAAAACGCCGACAATCCCAGAATCAAAAGCCTCGATGGCCTTCCCCACGAAATTACCTTCCTCGTTGCCCAAGGAATCCACGACGACCCAGTTCCTTATCTGGTCCTGCGTGAACGAGACTTCATCGCCCTTCTTGTATCCCTTCAGTAGCTGAATATCGTTAGTCACAATTCCCTGGAACCGATTTCCTAGGCATTGGGTGACAAAAACGAAAACCATCTCCTTCGTCCCGTCCTTGTCGACAAGATTAATCTGCACATCGAGCACACGCTTTTCGCGCACATAGTCGCCCGCGATGTATTTCTTCTTGACCGCAGGGAACGTCGCCCTAGCCTTTTCGATATACGGGGCAATGAGTTTTTCAATATCGGCGTTCATGCGAAAAAACTGGTCTTCGGCTGCATGACCGCACACGCAAAGCACTGCAAGCAGCGAAATCACGCGAAAGAGTCTAGAAAACATATTCACACTTCACTAAAAATAATACAAAAAACAAAAAATGGGTACCAAACGACTTATTTTGACGCACTTTAGTACCCATTTTCACACACAAACTAACACAAAATGATACATTCACAGCGTTCAAACACTGATATTGCAAAAAAAATGGGGATTAAACCGACATTTTTTGAGTATTTCATCCCCACTAAAAGCAAAATTTGACTTTTTAGCACAAACAAGCTAACAAATTGGGTACCAAACAGGCGTTTTTTCAGCAGTTTAATCCCCAATTTCCACAAAAAAAGCAAAAATCCGGCTCGTTAGGTATCGCCCTTAATCGCCTATTTTTGCCGGTTCTCTTTCATAAAATTGTACCGGGAAAGTCGCAACTACATCCGTATTTAATTTGGCTACTACACCCGAATTCATGATCTGGAAATTCCAGCGACCTACCGCATTCTGGACTTTTTCGTCAAAATCCGTATTGCCGGTAGTCGTTGAGTCTATTTGGACTTTTTGAACGGAGCCATCAGCATTGATATTCAACCGAAAAACAATCGTCCCGCTAAAACTGGGATTCCTCTTTAAATGTTTATTATAAATATGACGCAATCCAGGAGTCCGC
>JAFWZN010000029.1 GCA_017522345.1 Clostridia bacterium
GCATGTACTTAAAAATCGCGCGTTTTCACAAAGCGCAGCGACTGAAAACGCTTCCCCTTTCCGATCCCCGCCCGGAAATTCCGAAGAATTTCAGGGGATCGGCCCCTCTCATCAAAAAAGGCACTTTTTTGATGACTTGTATCCCCGCCCTTTCCTTAAAAGGCGGGGATATCTGCTTATGCCAGCGCGATGGAAAGCGCTTTATCCGTTTTATTGAGGGTAAACGCTGCTGTTTTTCCGTCGCAGACCGCTTCGTATTCGCCCCTGAATCCGGTCAGATCCACATTTCCGTTTTCATCGGTCATAAGAGTAACGTCAGTGTGCCAATCGCACTTTACGCGCTTTTTGAACGCTTCGTAGGAGAGCTTGTGGCTGCCGTCCAGCCGCACAAGGCCTGCCGGCGCGCCGAGCCATGCGCCGTCGCGGAAATCCCAGTTGGTAAAGGCTTCCACCTGCGGATGGGCAAAAAGCTCGTCGATCATGGCAATCAGGTCGCGCGCCTGTCTCTCCTCGCCTTCAGGCGTGGTGGGCCACTCGGGCACCTGCCAGTCGTTGAGATCGACGATGTGGGAAGGCATGAGATCGCCGGAAACAAAGGTGTTTTCGGTGAAATGGATGGGCTTTTTAAACGCTTCGAATCTTTCAAGAACCTCGTTAAGCTTTTCAAGGCCCCAGAAGCCCTGATGTTGGTGGGACTGGATGCCGATTACGTTGATGTCAACGCCCGCGTCCAAGCAGTCGGCGATCAGTTCCTTATATTTTTCGCTGGTGTTGAAATCATTTAACAAAAGCGTAGCGTTCGGATCCTCCTGATGCGCGCGTTCAAAGAGGGCCTTGATGAGGCCGACTCTGCCCATTTTTTGACAAAGGGGCGTAATGGCGTTCTCCTCGGCGGTGAATACGGGCATGATCACAACTTCGTTGATAACGTCCCACATGGAAACGTAATCCTTAAAAGCGGTAATTTCGCGTCTGATGCGGGAAAGCTGGTTTTCAAACACCTCGTCCACAGTCTTTGCCATCAGCCACTTGGCGGCAACGGTGTGCCAGCAAAGCGGATGTCCCTTCAGCTGAACGCCATGCTCAGAGAGGAATTTCGCGGCTCTTAACGTCTCCTCTTCCTTGGTCTCGCCTTCTCTGGGCTCATACGTGCCCTGATAGAAGGGCAGCGTTCCGAAATTAAACACGTCGGACCAGGACGACCAAAGCTTTTCAAGCTGCTCCTTTCTTTCCGGCGCGATCCCCGGCTTCAGCATCTCTGAAAACCAAAAAATGTTGCAGCCGAACTTGAATTCGTGGTTTTTAAGCGCAAGGCGAACCTTGCGGCCGGGCATGACATTGCCGGCAGCATCGGTCAAAGTGAGCTTCACCGTAGATTTTCTATGCTGATACCTGTCCATATTCGTCCCCATTTCCCTTTTTGTTTCACATTCTCAGATAAAAAAGATCAATTCTTATCAAGAACAATCTCGATTTCTTCCCCATAGGGCACAAGCTGTTTTATGCTTTCCATATCGCCCGAATAGCCGTCCGGGATCATCAGAAGATGCATCTCCCAGTTGTCCGGCGCAAGCGTGAATGCGCACTTGCCGTTTTCGTCGGAGAAATAAACGGTGCAGACGGTTTCCGAGCACACCTGCGCCATCACGCCGGGCACGGGATCGCCGTTTTCATCGACAAAGGAAACGGTGTACGTCCATTCGCCGTCGTCGATTTCTGCATCGCCCGCCTCCAGATCCTCCTCATACGTCCAAACGGCAGGATTCTCCTCGTCCTGACTGATCAGCGTCATCATAATGTCCAGATTCTCTTCGTCCTTGAAGAACATAACCGTCTTGACGGGATCGAGCGCAGGGTCGGAAAACAGGTATACCGTCGTGTAGGGATAGCCCGTTTCCTCCATGCTGTCCAGCTGGAAGCTTTCCCGGTAAAAGCCGCTTTCGTCGGGAGCGATCTCGAAAATGGGGCGGGTCAAGTTGTCGTAATCGCATAAGAGGAACGCAATCTCAGGGTCGATCTCACTGGTCAGCCCCGCCAAAATTTCCACGCTGTCATCGTTTACGACATAGGCCTCAAATTCGCCGAAATAGTATTCAAGCGTACCCAGCGAATCAAAAATCAAAACCTTTTTGGCTTTTTCCGAAGTCGGAACAACGTTAAGCTCGTCCTTTACCGGGTAGTCCGGGTTCATGGAAAGCGCCTTAACCGCATCGGCTGCTTGCACAACCTTTACGCTGTCGATCCACACGCAGTCGTCCCCCATGTTTTCCTGCATGTTCTTAACATAGGTAATTTCGATCTCGTGCGCGCCCTCCGTCTCAAACGGATGCGCATACGTCATCCAGTCGTGCTCGCCGCCGAATACCTTTACGACAGAATGATCAATACAGATTTTCATAAGGTCGTACATGGCCTCGGAGGAGGTTTTGAATTCCACCATCAGAACGTCGCCCGCATTTGAATAAACCCTCGCCTTGACGGAAGCGTAGCTGCCGGGAACGGAGGCGTTGGTCGCTTTGACGACGCTTCTTCCGTCCTTTTCTTCAACAACCATCGGCCATGCATATTCGTCGGAGCTGTTGATAAATTCAATTTCGCCGCCGCTCGCATTCAGCGCATCAAAAAGCGCTTCCTTCCCGGAGGGCGCAACGGTCGGCTTTTTCATCAAATACGCGTCGAGCAGATTTTGAAAGCTCTCCGCGCTCGTAAAAGCGCCGTTATTGATGTACTCAATTCTGCCGTCTTTTCCGACAATAGCAGTCGTGGGAATATACTGCGCCTGAAAAAGATACGCCAAATTCGCCGTATCGCGTCCCATGGGGAAGGTAAGCGATAGTTCATCCGCAAATTCGCCGATGGCGCGCTCGGTATCCGACGGCTCGCAGGAAGCCGCGATGATTTCGATGCGGTCGGAATACTCCTCATACACATCCTGCATATACGGAAACTCGCTTCTGCACGGGCCGCACCAGCTGGCCCAGATGTTTACGACGACGAGCTCCTTTTCCTTAAGCGTCTCATAGAGATTGATCGTTTTTCCGTCGTGCGTCTCAATCGAAAAATCCATCATCCGGCTTCCGACCTGATAAAGGGTCTGCGCATTCGAAATCGTCGTCGCGCCAAGTAAAAGCGCAAAAACAAGCATAAAAAACAGTGTTTTTTTCATATATACCTCCGTTTGTGGGATAAATTCATTATATCCGACGAAAAACCCTATGTCAAGCGCGCTGAAAGGATGCGTTGCGCAAGCCAGCCTTAATGTGATATAATACAAGCGCATCATGTGAAAAGGAAGGAATCGAATGAAAATAAGGCTTGCCGTAAAGGCGATTTCAACCTTCTGCGTCCTATCTGTTTTTTTCATGCTTTGCTTAGGATGTCTCTCAATGGTTTTTATGAGCCATCCGTCGGAACAAATGTATGAAGCAAGCGCCGTAAAAGCGCATTTCTCGTCGTTCGGGTTCATATATCTTGCGCTGACAGCGGCTTTGGTTTTTGCGGGCATACTATCCCTGTTTTTGAAAAAAACGCCCGAAAAAAGCGGGGAATGCGACAAATACAGGCGTATTGAGCCGCTGTGCGCATTAAAAACGCCCTTTGCGCGCATCGCCCTTCTCTCGGTCTGCGCCGTTTTGATTGTGCTGGGAATCGTAAACGGCGGGCTGAGGGACGTGTTTGTAAAAGCCGTCAATATCTGTACGGAGTGCATCGGCCTTGGATAGGCTCAAATCGCTTCTGCCCGGCAAACGCAGACTCATCCAGCTGTACAGTTTCCTATTATATAACGCGCATCTGAAGGGCTTTGTAAAGGGCGATATTTTTACAGGCCTCGCCAAGAGCGCGTGCGTTCCGGGGCTGAACTGTTATTCCTGTCCCGGCGCAATCGGCGCCTGCCCCTTAGGCGCGCTTCAAAACGCTCTTACATCGTCCGGGCATAAAATGCCGTTTTACATCGTCGGCATACTGATTCTATACGGACTGATTTTCGGAAGAACCATCTGCGGCTTTTTGTGTCCGTTCGGACTTTTTCAGGATCTGCTTTATAAGATTCCAACATTCAAGATCAGAAAAGGCCGCGTAACCCGCGCGCTTTCCTCTCTTAAATATGTTCTTCTCGTATTTCTGGTTGTTTTGCTTCCTCTATACTCCGCCTTCAAAACCGTACCGCTTCCGGCATTCTGCAAATACGTTTGCCCGGCAGGCACGCTTGAGGGCGCGGTGGGACTTTTAATTCATCCCGCCAATGCGGACAAGTTTTCGATGCTCGGGACGCTGTTCTCGATGAAATTTCTGATTCTGATCGCAGTCATAACGCTGTGCATATTCTTATTTCGCGCGTTCTGCCGCTTTTTGTGCCCGCTGGGCGCGATGTACTCCCTGTTCAACCGCTTCTCCATCGCAGGCGTTCGCGTGGATAACGCCAAATGCGTGGACTGCGGAAGGTGCGTATCCAAATGCCGGATGGATGTTCGAAATGTCTCAGATCTTGAATGCATCCACTGCGGCGAATGCATTTCATCCTGCCCCACCGGCGCAATCTCCATAAAAGCCGGACGAATTACGCTCAAAGGGCCCGATGCAAAGAAGCAGGACAAGCAAAGCAAACGCAGATCTGTTTTCGTAAAAGCAATCGCGCTTTTCGTCCTTGTTTCATCTCTCGTCTATTCAAATTTCCCCGACAAAAAAGAAACCCTCCATCCGTCCACGCCCGAAAACGCCGAAAATACACTGCCCATCGGAAAGGACGCAGGCATGCTCGCACCGGATTTTTCGGCTTCTCTGTATTCAGGCAAGGGAGAAATTACGCTTTCCGACCTTCGCGGAAAAACCGTCATTCTGAATTTCTGGGCCACATGGTGCGCGCCGTGCGTTAAGGAGCTGCCGTATTTTGAGGAAATCGCCTTAAAATACCCGGATCAGATCTATGTGCTTGCGCTTCATTCCAATCTTGTTACCGAGGACGTGCAGTCATATCTGAACAAAACGCCCTACGCCTTCTCATTCGGCATTGACGCAACCGGCAAAATCATTCAATCCTTCGGCGGTTCCACCATGCTTCCGCAAACAGTCGTAATTGATGAAAACGGCGTAATTGTGTATAACGCCGTGGGAAGCATGACCATTGAAAGCCTTGAAAAGCTCGCAAAGCAAACCCTTTCTTCCTAACGCATACAAAATCGCCGCCCGCACAAACAGATGCGAGGCGACGATTTTCTATTTTGCTTATTTCAGAAATTCCGCGGCGGCCTTCTCGGCGGGAATCGCGTTCAGGAAACGCTCTGCGTAAGCGTCGAAGCCCTTTGCGTCCTCCTCGTCCGGATTCATCGTCGTCGCTTTGGCAGCGGCGAAGACGGACTCGTTCAGGTACGCTTCCAGCGTCTGTCCGGCCTTTTTGTTCACGCGGTACGCAGCCAGGAGCGCCATGCCCCACGGTCCGCCCTCTCCGGCGGTTTCCATGACGGATACGGGCGTTCTGAGCGCGGCGGACAGCATTTTCTGGCCGACAACGGGCGTTTTGAAGTAGCCGCCGTGACCCAGCAGAGAATCCACCTTCACATTTTCATTGTTCAGAATGTCCATTCCGACTTTCAGACCGGCCATCGCGCCCATCACGATGGAGCGGGCGAAATTGGCAAAGGACAATTTCGCATCCGGCATGCGCACAACCATGGGACGCCCTTCATCCAGACCTACGACAGGCTCGCCGGACAGCATCGGCATATTGACAACGCCGCCCGCATCCTTCTCGCCTTCAAGGGCGGAATTGAAAATGGCGGTATAGATCTCGTTCATAGAGGCGTTCAGCCCCGCCGCATCCAAAAATCCCTTCAGCATGCCCGCCCAGGCGTTGATGTCGCTGGTACAATTGTTTAAATGCACCATGGCGACGGGCTTTCCGGTGGGCGTCGTAACCATATCAATCTCGGGATAAACCTTCGAAAGCGGCTTTTCAAGAACGATCATGGCAAACACGCTCGTTCCGGCAGATACGTTTCCCGTGCGCTCCTTAACGGCGTTGGTGGCAACCATGCCGGTTCCCGCGTCGCCCTCGGGCGGGCAAAGGGGGCAGCCAGCTTCCAAATCGCCTGCGGGATCAAGAAGCTTTGCGCCGTCCTGCGTAAGGCATCCCGCATCGTCGCCCGCGTTTAAAACTGCGGGAAGAATGCCGCGAAGGTTCCAATCAAAGCCTGCCTCGCGAACCTTTTCGTCAAACGCCTCGACCATGATCCCGTCGTAATCGCATTTTTCGGAATCAATCGGGAACATTCCGCTGGCTTCGCCAACGCCCAGCGCCTTTACGCCCGTCAGCATATAGTGGACATAGCCTGCAAGCGTTGTGAGGAACGAAATGTCCTTCGCGTGCGGCTCCTTGTTCAGAATCACCTGATAAAGATGCGCAATGGACCATCTCTGCGGCACGTTGAATTTGAAAAGCTCGGTAAGCTTATTGGCCGCCTCGCCTGTCATGGTGTTTCTCCACGTGCGGAATTCACAAAGCTGCTTTCCGTCCTTGTCAAAGGCCAGATAGCCGTGCATCATGGCGGATACGCCGACGGCGGAAAGCTTCGTGATCTTCACGCCGTATTTTTCGAATACGTCCTTTTTCAGATTGGAAAACGCATCCTGAACGCCCGCCCAGACGTCCGAAAGAGAATACGTCCACACGCCGTTAATCAGCTGATTTTCCCATGTATGATCGCCAGAAGCAATGGGCGCATGATCCTGACCGATCAGAACGGCCTTGATGCGCGTAGAGCCCAGTTCGATTCCAAGAGGCGCGCTTCCCGCGGCAATGTACGTTTTGAGATCCATAATGTTGTCTCCTTTTTATGTGCAGTTATTTGCTTATCTACATGATACGCCATTTTTGCGCAAATTGCAACGGGTTTGCAGACGAAAATGCATATTGATGTATGCAAAAAGGCTATATCCTGATTTCATGCAAATATTCAGATATTCAGCGCATATTTATTCATTTGTAATAAGAGTTTCATTTTGCGCAGATATAAACTGCGCCTCCTTCATAATTGTCGGAAAATCTCGGAAAACCCGCAGTTTTCCCCGCAAAAAAGAAGGATTAACCTGACAGATCGGCAATTATACGATAATTCCCGGTAAAATAACGCCAAATCCTCTTGATCAGTCGCAGGGAAACGCGTATAATAATACCCACCATCGGTTCATAACGTGAACCGCGATAAACTTTTAGGAGGAAACCACAAATGAAGAAAATTTTCGCTATGGTTCTGTCTCTTATGCTGGCTATGGGCGCTATGAGCGCTTTTGCCGAGGACGCCATCACGATCGGCATCTCCGGCCCCCTCACCGGCCCCTATGCCATGTATGGTCTGGGCGTTGTTCACGGCGCCGAAATCGCCGTTGAAGAAGTAAACGCGCTGGGCGGCATTCAGTTTGCTCTCACCTATGAAGACGACGAAGGCGACCCCGAGAAGGCCGTCAACGCCTTTAACAAGATGCTGGACGACGGCGCTGCCATGATGGCCGGCACCGTTACCTCCGGCGCCTGCGCAGCGGTTGCAGCCGAAGCGTACGACATGCGCGTATTCATGCTGACCCCCTCCGCCTCCTCCCCCACCGTAACCGAGGATCGCGACAACGTGTTCCAGGTTTGCTTCACCGACCCCGGTCAGGGCGCAGCGTCGGCTGACTACATTGTTCAGAACAACCTTGCCAAGAAGGTTGCCGTTATCTACAACAACGGTCTGGATTATTCCACCGGCATCTATCAGACCTTTGAAGAGAAGGCAAACGAGCTGGGCCTTGAAATCGTTTCCGTAACCACCTTCTCCTCCGACAACAACGCCGACTTCTCCGTACAGCTCACCAAGGCCAAGGACAGCGGCGCGGAGCTCGTATTCCTTCCCATCTACTACACCCCCGCTTCCATGATCTTAAAGCAGGCCGACGCGATGAACTACGACCCCATCTTCTTCGGCGTTGACGGCATGGACGGCATTCTCTCCATCGAAGGCTTCGACACCTCCCTTGCCGAGGGCGTATATCTGCTGACCGCCTTCTCCGCGGACGCGCAGGACGAGAAGACCCAGAACTTTGTAAAGAAGTACGAAGAAAGGTTCGGCGGCACCCCCAACCAGTTCGCAGCCGACGCTTATGACGCGATCTACGCGCTGTACGAGGCCTGCAATGAAGCCGAAGTTACCGCTGAAATCGCCAACCAGAGACGCGGCTTTGCCGATGTTTGCGAAATGCTGATCGAAGTCATGCCCACCATCACCGTTGAAGGCATCACCGGCACCATGAGCTGGGAAGCCACCGGCGAAGTAACGAAAACCCCCACCGCCGTTATCATCCATGAAGGCGCGTATGTAGGCGCAAAATAAGTTTATTCACGAAAGCTGCGATGCCTTCTGACATCAGTCGGCATCGCAGCTTCTTTTATAAAAGCGTATTCAGAGGTAATCAACGGCAGCCCGTTCGATTTTTTCAGCAGGTTGCCGTTGGTTACCTTAGCGCATTTTCTGTCGGGAGGTTCATTTTCTATGATTACGTTTCTCACCTATCTGATTAACGGCCTGAACATCGGCTCGGTTTACGCCGTCATCGCGCTTGGCTACACCATGGTATACGGCGTTGCCAAGATGCTGAACTTCGCCCACGGCGACGTCATCATGGTCGGCGCGTTTTTGGCGTACTGCGTGTGCGCATATCTGGGACTTCACCCGATCATCGCCGTATTGGGCGCGGTTATCGGCTGCACCATCCTCGGTATTCTCATTGAGCGCCTCGCCTATAAGCCTCTTAGACAGGCCACGTCTCTCGCGGTTTTGATCACCGCCATCGGCATGAGCTATTTCCTTCAGAATATGGCGCAGCTGATCTGGGGTTCGGACACGAAGTCCTTCCCTTCCATCATTCAGGGCGACGCGATCGTGCTTTTTAAAACCGTTCAGGACGGCGTAACCAAGACGCTTACGCTTTCGCCCATCAACATCCTCACCATGGCCTCCTGCTTTATCATCATGATTGCGCTTACGCTTTTCATCAATAAGACCAAAATGGGCAAGGCCATGCGCTGCGTCAGCGAAGACAAGGGCGCGGCGGAGCTTATGGGCATCAACGTGAATCTCACCATCTCCGTCACCTTCGCCATCGGTTCCGCCTTAGCAGCCGTCGCGGGCATCCTGCTTTGCGCGTCCAACTATGCGCCGCTTTCGCCCACCACCGGCTCGCTTCCCGGCATCAAAGCCTTCACGGCGGCGGTTTTCGGCGGCATCGGCTCCATTCCCGGCGCGATGCTGGGCGGCATTCTCTTGGGCCTGATTGAAAACCTCGGAAAAGCCTATGTTTCAAGCGAATTGGCTGATGCGTTCGTATTCGGCATCCTGATCGTCGTACTGCTTGTAAAGCCCACCGGTCTTCTTGGCAAGAAGATTCACGAGAAAGTTTGAGGTGACAAAAATGAATCAGAAACACAAGATGACGATTACCCACCTCTTCACCCATGCGCTCGAGATATGCGAATCTTTCCTGCGCCAGCCGAGGATCATGGCCGAAAAAATATATCAGAAACACAAGATGACGATTACCCACCTCTTCACCTATGCGCTGGTGATATGCGCATATTTCGCATGCCAGTCGATGATCAAGGCCGAAAAAATGACCCTTTCTCTGGAGGGACAGCTGGTTCCCATCTGCGCATACATCGTGCTCGCGGTTTCCCTGAACCTGACCGTCGGCATTTCGGGCGAGCTGAGCTTGGGCCACGCGGGCTTTATGTATGTCGGCGCGATCACGGGCGTTATCGCTTCCATGTGGATGCGGTACGCCTTCACGGAAGAAAGCGCGTTTTTCCTGTTTTTTGAAAACATGAATATCGACTTTGCGCTTGTCCGAATGCTGATTTCGCTCATCGTCGCCGGCGTCTTTGCCGGAATCGTGGGCTTTATAATCGGAATTCCCGTTCTGCGCCTTCGCGGCGACTATCTGGCCATCGTAACTTTGGCATTCGGAGAAATCATCCGAAACATCATGACGTGCCTGTACGTCGCCGTCAACAAAAAGACGGGCGCGCTCAATTTTACTTTCAATAATTCCGACATTCCTTCCAAGGACTTCAAGCTTTTCATCAAGGGCCCGACCGGAATCACCGGAAACAGCCCGAAAATCGCCACCTTCGTCATCGGCATAGGCCTTGTGCTTTTCACGCTTCTGATCGTTCAGAACCTGATCAACAGCCGCACCGGCCGCGCCATCAAAGCCTGCCGCGACAACCGAATCGCCGCTGAATCCATGGGTCTGAACGTCACCAAATACAAGATGATCGCTTTTGTCACCTCCGCGTGTCTTGCCGGTATGGCGGGCGCGCTGTATGCGGCGAACTTCTCCTCCGTCGTTCCCAGTAAATTCTCTATCGATACCTCGATTCTGATTCTGGTGTTCGTCGTACTGGGCGGCCTTGGAAACATCCTTGGCTCCGTCATTTCCGCGACGGTTCTCACGCTTCTTCCCGAATTGCTGCGCGAATTTGACGACTACCGCATGCTGGTGTATGTAGTCGTTCTCATTCTCACGATGCTGATTACCAACAGTCCCATCGTTAAGAGCTTGATCGGCGCGATCAAGGAAGGCGCTAAAAAGCTCTTCGCACGCAAAAACACCGAAAACGGCGCAAATTCGTAAAGGAGGAACGGCATTATGGCAAGCAAAAAATTCAAGTCCAACACCATCATGGTTCCCGTTCCCAGCACCTCCATCGTGCCCGAGCGAGACGCGGGAAAGCTGCCCGTTCTTGAAACCAGCCACTTAGGCATCGAATTCGGCGGTCTAAAGGCGGTAGACGACGTAAACCTCGCCGTCGGCCCCACCGAAATCTGCGGTCTGATCGGCCCCAACGGCGCAGGCAAGACCACGGTATTCAACCTTTTGACCAAGGTATACCAACCCACGCACGGCACCATCCTTTTAAACGGCAAGGACACGGCCGGAATGACCACCGAGCAGGCCAACCGCATGGGTATTGCAAGAACGTTTCAGAATATCCGTCTTTTCAACAATATGACGGTTGAAGAAAACGTCACCATCGGCCTTCACAATCAGATCCGATACAATATGTTCTCCGGCATTTTCCGCCTGCCCGGCTACTGGATGGGCGAAAAGAAGCAGCATCAAAAGGCGCTTGATCTTCTCTCCATCTTCGATATGACGCATCTTGCAAACGCCAAGGCCGGAAGCCTGCCCTACGGCGCGCAGCGCAGACTTGAAATCGTACGCGCGCTGGCCACCCATCCGTCGCTTCTGCTTCTGGACGAGCCCGCCGCGGGCATGAACCCCCACGAAACGGAAGAGCTGATGGAAAACATCATCAAAATCCGCGATCAATTCCAGATCGCCGTGCTGCTGATTGAGCACGACATGAATCTGGTCATGGGCATCTGCGAAGGCATCTGCGTGCTCAACTACGGCCGCGTCATCGCCAAGGGCACGCCGGACGAGATTCAGTCAAACCCCGCCGTTATCGAAGCCTACCTCGGAAAGCAAAAGGAGGCTAAGTAAATGAGTCTTTTAAAGATTGACAATATCCACGTCTATTACGGCGCAATTCACGCCATTAAGGGCGTATCGTTTGAGGTCAACGAGGGTGAAATCGTCACCCTGATCGGCGCAAACGGCGCCGGAAAATCCACAACGCTCAACACCATCGCCGGACTTATCCGCCCACGCTCCGGCATGGTCTCCTTCGAAGGCAAGCCGCTTCATAAGGTTACAACCGCCAAGACCGTCAGCCACGGCATGGCGCTCTGTCCCGAGGGAAGGCGCATTTTCCAGCAGATGACGGTAAAGGAAAACCTTGAAATGGGCGGCTACAGCCGTCCCGCCAAGGAAATTCCCGCGTCGATTGAGGAAATGTTCGTGCGCTTCCCCCGCCTTCGCGAGCGCGAAAAGCAGATCGCCGGAACGCTCTCCGGCGGCGAACAGCAAATGCTGGCCATGGCGCGCGCGCTTATGAGCAAGCCTAAGCTGCTCATGCTGGACGAGCCGTCGATGGGTCTTGCGCCGATTCTGGTTGAACAAATTTTTGAAATTATCAAGGAGCTGCACGCTGCCGGCGTAACCATCCTTCTTGTCGAGCAGAACGCGCAGATGGCGCTCTCCATCGCTGACCGCGCATACGTCCTTGAAACAGGAACCGTTTCCATGTCCGGAAATGCCGACGATCTTCTGCACAACGACGCCGTTAGAAAAGCATATCTCGGCTCGTAATCGCAAAATCCCATCCGCCGATCTCTGCGGATGGGATTTTGTATATTAAAGACTTTAGTCTGTATTTAAGACTTATCTCAAGTATTTTCCTTTATAAAAAACCGAATCTCGAAATAAAAAGGCGGCGCAGAATCGCACCGCTTTTTATATTATACAGACTTTAGTCTTTTTTATCTTAACATTCCGAATCCCCGAGCAGTTCAGTCGGCGACGGCGTAATGATTTTTACTGCAGCATGCAGATTTTGAATGCTGAAGCTCGTCTCGCCCTTCACATATTCGCCGTCCAGCGTCCAGTCCAACGGCTGCGCGGTCGTGATTTCAATATTCGCAGCGTTGAGCAAATGAATCGGCGGTTCAAACCTGCGCTGCGTAAGGTTTATCAGCAGCTGACTGAGTTCAATGGCGTTTTGGGGAGATTCCATGAGCACCAGTTCGAATTTGCCGTCGTCCAGCATAACAAGGTTTCTATCCAGCGTTAATACGCCGCCCAGAGAGGTTGAATTGCTGATCGAGCCGAACACATATTTGCCGTTAAATTCCTTGTCGTCGGCCTTAATATGCGCCTGAATCGGGCGGATATTGGTCAGATCCTTAAGGCCCTCGAGGAGATACGCCAAATGGCCCAGCGTATTTTTAAGCGTCTGCGGCGTGGCGTAGGAAGCGCGCGTAAACGCGCCGAAGGAGGCGGTGTAGGCAAAATTCCTTCCGTTGAACGCGCCGATATCCAACGGAACCGCTTTTCCGCTAAGTATGTCCCGCGCCGCCTGATCGATGTCCGTGGAAAGGCCGAGCGTGGAAGCCAGATCGTTGGTCGTTCCGCAGGGGATGTAGCCAAGCGGCATATCGATTTTCGCATCCATAAAGCCCGCAACCACTTCAGACAGCGTTCCGTCTCCGCCGGCGCACACAATCAGATCGTATTCACGGGCATATTCCCTTGCAAGCACGCGGGCGTGCCCCTGATAAAGGGTGGCCGCCACCGTCGGAAGGCAGCCGTTTTTCAAAAACATCTGAAGAACATCCGCAAGCCGTTTGCTTATGCGTTTTTGTCCGGCAGTAAGGTTTACGATCATTAGCAATTTACGTTGAAACATAGCTTTCTCCTTTCCGGCCGCGTCGGCTTAACAAAAATCGGCAGAAAATAAAAACGAGAATGGCAATAAGGTATGCGCTCAGCAAAAGCGAATTTGACGCGCCCTCCGCCGCGCCGGTCAAAAGCGGTTCGGACACGGGATACGCGCCGCCAAGGTCGGGAAAACCAAAGACAAAGCGCGTAAAAAAGCGAAACGAGCATACGATCAGAATTTCGGGAAGCACGCTTTTCGTCTTCTCATGCAGAAAAGACAAAAGAAGTCCTAAAAGGCATGCGTTTGCGATCAAAACGGCGGATAAGGAATTCTTTGAAAACGCCCAGAACGCCGCCTGAATCAGAACCGACAAACAAGCGCGCGCAATCGGCGTTTTCGAAAATATCCGACCGGGCAGTTTTCGGGCGAGACAGGCGAGCGCGGCTATAGCAAAAAAATCCGTAAGCACATACACAACAAACGCGCCGAAAAACGGAAACACGCGGATTTTCGGCATACGCGCGCTTCCGATCAGCAAAAGCGCGCCCACCGTTAAGGCGCTTAAAGCGATTCCAATGGCAGGATAAATCAGATGCGCAATTGAAAAGCGAACGCGCATATTTTTCGAAATCAGAAGAGACGAAAGCGCAAGAAAAATAAGAAAGCTCAGATCCGCGATATCCCCCGACAGAGACGCAAGCCTTTGCGCCCATAAAGGCGCGTAGGAAATCGTCAGATCCGTCAGGTTCCACGCTTCAAACAGCGCGCCCAGAATATGAAAACACAGGATTCTTGCCAAAAAGGCCGATAAAACGGACGCGGGAAAAATCAGGGCGTTCAGGAACATCTTTTTTGCGCCCGGCTTCATTCAATTACGCCTCGGATCAGAACAGGCTTCTCAACAGGCGCGTCGGACAGCTCTACAGATTCTAAAATCAGCTGCTTTGCGCGCGCGACGTCGGAAATTTCGGAAACATGCAAGGTAACAAACGTCTCGCCCGCCTCGATCTTGTCGCCCACGCGCTTTTTCATGACAAGGCCGACGGAAAGATCGATTTCGTCTTCCTTCCTGTCGCGTCCCGCGCCCAGCGCCTTTGCCGCATAGCCGATTTTGTCGGTCTGAATACGCTTGACATAGCCGCCCTTTTCAAGGCGCACATCTATCGTCTCGGGCGCTTTGGGCAGAAGCTCGGGATGATACGCAACGCGTTCGTCGCCGCCCTGCGCCTTGAAAAGCTCGGAAAGCTTTTTAAGGCCTTCGCCGCTTTCCAGTTTTTCGTTCATAAGCTTTAAGCACTCGTCAAACGTGTCTCTTATGCCGCTCAGGCGCAGAATGTGCGCGCCGAGCGCAAGCGCAACGTCCTTGAGATCGCCGTTTGCGCGCCCGGACAGAATTTCAATGGCCTCGTAAACCTCAAGCGCGTTTCCTACGTAATTTCCAAGCGGCTGGTTCATATCGGTGACGAGCGCGGAGAATTTTCTGCCCGTTCGGTTTCCGATATCCACCATGGTCCTTGCAAGCTCGACGCTCTTTTCGTACGTATCCATAATAGCGCCGGAGCCGGTTTTCACATCCAGCACAATAACGTCTGCGCCGGAAGCAATTTTCTTTGAAAGAATGGAGGAGGTGACAAGCGGCAGGCAATCCACCGTCGCAGTTACGTCGCGCAGGCTGTAGAGCACCTTATCCGCCGGCGCGAGCGCCTTCGTCTGCCCGATGATGGCAAGGCCTGCGTCGTTTACGGTTTCGATGAATCTTTCGGCGCTCATGGAAACGCTTAAGCCCGGTACGGACTCCAGCTTATCGAGCGTGCCGCCGGTAAAGCCCAGTCCGCGCCCGGACATTTTGGCGAATTTCACGCCGCACGCCGCGACCAGCGGAACAAGCACAAGGGACGTGGTGTCTCCCACGCCGCCGGTGGAATGCTTGTCGCACTTGATTCCCTTGATTTCGCTTAAATCAAGCATATCGCCGGAAGCCGCCATTTCCATGGTGAGATACAAGGTTTCATTCGCCGTCATTCCGTTTATGCAAATGGCCATCAGCATCGCGCTGGCCTGATAATCTGCAACTTCGCCGGTGGTAATCCCTTTTACAAAAAAGCGTATTTCCTCCTGCGTCAGTTCGCCGCCAAAGCGCTTTTTGGTCAGAAGATCGATGATATTCATGTAAGCTTGCTCCTTAAGGATATTCTGATGGTTTCAATTTGAAAATACCCCTCTATTATTAATTATACCAAAATCAGTGCACAAACGCAACAGAATTCTTAAAGCAGGAAAGCCTTTGGCGCAAAAACGGGGCTGTTGCAGAAGCAAAAGAATCTGCAGCAGCCTCATTTTGCATATCACAAGCGAGCAGAAATACAGCCAATTTTCGTTGAGCAGGAGAGAAATCTGTCTACAGGCAGAAAAAAGCAGACATAGAACAAAGC
>JAFWZN010000004.1 GCA_017522345.1 Clostridia bacterium
AAGTCGTTCCAACTCCAGACCTATGCGTCCTCTCAATTGGCTCTCACCTAGAGATATGATCTCTCTTTTCTCCGTCCAAGATCATTGACAAACCTACATTCTCATGCGTTATAAAAAAGAAGCCGTCTCGTGCAAGACGGCTCAGACCATCAACAAACCCTTGGGAGAGGTTTGGAGAGGGAGCGACTCCCTCTCCATTTTCAATCGATTTTGGCGGCATGCACTTAAAAATCGCGCGTTTTCACAAAGCGCAGCGACTGAAAACGCTTCCCCTTTCCGATTTTCGCCCGGAAATCCCGCAGGATTTCAGGAAATCGGCTCCTTCATCAAAAAAGGTACTTTTTTGATGACTTGAAGCCGTCTCGTGCGAGACGGCTTCCATTCGGGGCTTACTTGCCGCTCATGGACTTCTCCTGAGCCTCGATCATCTTCTTGACCATGGTGCCGCCGATATAGCCGGCGTCCTTGGCGGAGATGTTGCCGTTGTAGCCTTCGTTTAAGGTGATGCCGAGTTCATTGGCGACTTCCTGCTTCATGTTGCTCATGGCCTTGCGGGCTTCGGGTACATTGATTCGATTGGAATTACGGCTGGACATAATCAGATACACTCCTTACGATCATTTGACCGAACCGTCAAAAGGCGAATGGCTGCCGGCATAATCCCGGATCATTTTGCGAACCATATTTCCGCCGACTTTGCCGGCGTCGCGGGCGGAAATTTTTTCGCCCGGCGCGGGATTTAAGTTTATTCCCAATTCCTTTGCCGTTTCCTGCTTAAGGCGCGAAAGCCATTCGCCTTCCTTTTGCAGTTTTTCGGGATTCTTTGCTTGCATCCCGTTCACCTCCCGTTTCAGTCTGAACGTATTGTCTCTCGCGGGAAGGTTTTTATGACTGGAAAATTCAATCAGTTTGCGCTTAAGACAATTTCGCCCTTTTCCGAAAGCCACTTTTCAGCGGAGCGAACGAGTTTTTGCCTTGTTTCGTCGGTTTCTTCGCGCTTTAAGATTTCTCTTGCGAGTTCGTGGGTGGTTTTCAGCATGTTTGCATCGGTGTTCTCGTTAATGAGATCGGAAAGCATCGAGCCGGACTGGCGCGTTCCGAAAATTTCGCCCGGGCCGCGAATTTCCATGTCCTTTTGGGCGATAATGAAGCCGTCGTTCGTTTCGCACATGGTTTTCAGCCTGTCGTTGGCGTCCGCCATTAAGAAGCACCATGCTTCGCTGCCGCCGCGCCCGACGCGGCCGCGCAGCTGATGAAGCTGAGCAAGGCCGAACCGTTCGGCATTTTCGATGACCATGACGGTGGCGTTGGGGACGTTTACGCCGACTTCGATGACGGTGGTGGACACCATGATATCGGTTTTGCCGGTACGGAAATCCTCGATTTCCTTGTCCTTGTCCTTCGGTTTCATTTTGCCGTGAACGAGGCAGACGGTTAGATCCGGGAACACGTCGCTTTTCAGACTTTCGTAGAGGTCTTCCGCGCTGACTGCTTCAATCGCCTCCGACGGATCAACCAAGGGACATACGAAATAAATCTGCCGCCCGGCCCTTACTTCATTTCGGATAAAGCCGTACATGCCCTCTCGTTTGCTTTCAGGCACGATGCGCGTTTTGACGGGCTTGCGTCCCGCAGGCATTTCGTCGATCACGGAAATGTCGAGGTCTCCGTATAAAATGAGGGAAAGCGTTCTCGGAATGGGCGTTGCGCTCATGACGAGCACGTTTGCGCCCTGCCCTTTTTCGCTCAGCATGGTTCTTTGGCGAACGCCGAAGCGGTGCTGTTCGTCTGTAATGACAAGACCGAGAGACGAATAAACAACGTCCTCGGTGATCAGCGCATGCGTTCCGAAAACCGCCTGCCATGCGCCGGAAGCAATGTTTTCTTTGGCCAGAGCGTGTTCCTTTTTGGTCATGCTGCCGGTCAGAAGGCCGCAGGAAATACCGAGCGGATCGAGCATCGCCCTTGCGCTTTCATAGTGCTGGCGCGCGAGGATTTCGGTGGGCGCCATCATTGCGCATTGAAAACCTTTTTTTGCGGCAAGATAGATTGCGCCGAACGCCACCGCTGTTTTTCCGCATCCGACGTCGCCCTGAACGAGGCGCGCCATGGCGGAGGGGGCGCGAAGGTCGTTTGCGATTTCTGAGAGCACGCGCCTTTGCGCGTTTGTGGGCGGGAAGGGAAGCGTTTGTAAAAATTCGTCCGGCGAATCGACAAAAACGGAAACGCCCTGTTTTCCGATCGTCCGCATGAGCCTCGCCGCGATTTGGAAAAGGAGCAGGTTTTCAAACGAATGCCTGTAAAGCGCTTCCTCAAGAACGCGCGTATTTTCCGGCTGATGGACGGCGAAAAGCATATCCTCTGCGCTCATCAGGGAAAAGGTATTGATGATTTCATCAGGGAGCGTTTCTGAAAGCGTTCCCCGGACGGCGGACAGCGCTTTATCAATCAGCTGCTTGATGGTTTTCGGCGGAACGCCTCCGATGGGCTTATAAACCGGCTGAATGCCCGCCTCTGATTCTACGGCGGGGGAGGAAAGCTGAACTTTTTTGCCCTTCAATTCGGCGCGTCCGTACAAAAGGAGGCTTCTGCCTACGGACAGATTGCTCTTCATCCATGGCTGGTTATAAAAAACGCAGGTGATTTCGCCCGTTCCGTCTGTCACGAGGCAGCGCGTGATTAAAAGACCCTTTGCCCACGCCTGCGTTGCGGGCGCGCAGACGGTACAGCGCACGGCGTACATTCCGCCCGGGCGCACATCGGAAAGCGGCGTTATGCGGGACAAATCGCGATAGCCTGAGGGGAAATGCATAAGAAGGTCGCGCACGGTGAAAATGCCTGCGGCGTTTAAATCCTGAAGCCGCTTGTCGCCCACGCCCTTTAAGTCGCTTACATACATAAGGAAAATGCTTCCTTCCTTGCGGGTAGGGAACGGCCTATGCGTCGTTCCGGGGCGCTCATAAAGGATCGCCCGAAACGGCACACAGACCGCTTTCTACAGGTTCTATGGGATTCAATTTTTTATTCGACGGAAATCAGGTAATAGTAAAGAGGCTGGCCGCCGCGCTGGAGCTCCACGTCGCAGTCGGGATAGCATTCTTCGAATTCTGCCATCAGCGCTGCGGCGCGCTCTTCGGTGATGTCCTGGCCATAGTAGATGGTGATTAATCCGATTTCGTCGTTCATCATGGATTCGACTACGTCTTTTGCCACCTTTTCCACGTCGTTTCCGAGGATGGAAATGCGGTTGTCGATCATGCCCATGATGTCGTTTTCGTGAATTTCGAGGCCGTCAAACACGGTATCGCGCACGGCATAGGTGATGGAGGCCGTGTGTACGCGCTCGGCAGCTTCCGTCATCTCGCGAAGGTTGTCTTCGCAGGGTGCGTCTTCCGAGAAGGAAATTGCGGCGGAAATGCCCATGGGCACGGATTTGGTCTGAAGCACCATGACGTTTCTGTCGGTGAGCGAGGCCGCCTGCTGTGCTGCCAGAATAATGTTGGTGTTATTGGGAAGCACGAACACGTTTTTGGCGTTCGTTTCCTCAATAGCCTTGTGAAGCTCATCGATCGAGGGGTTCATGGTCTGACCGCCGTCGACGATCTTGTCCACATTGAGGCTTTTGAAAATCTCGGTAAAGCCGTCGCCGAGGGCTACGGTTACGATGCCGTATTCCTTCATTCTGGCTTTTTCAGCCGCCAGCTTTTCTTCCTGCATGCGGACGCGCTCTCTGTGCTCTTCAAGCATGTTGTCGATCTTGATTGCGTCCAGTTCGCCCAGCTCCAAAGCCATTTGCAGGGCTTTTCCGGGATCGTTTGTGTGAACGTGCACCTTGATGACGGAAAGGTCGGAGATGACCAGCACGCAGTCGCCGATGCGCTCAAGTCTCCTGCGAAGGCGCGTAACATCGGCGTCCTTGACCTCGGGTCTTGGATGGGAGACGATGAACTCGGTGCAGTAGCCGAAGGTGATATCCTCTAAGCTGTCGTGATCGTCCACGAAATCGCCGGGCAGCGCCTTGGCCGTGCCGGCGCCTTCCATGACGTTTTCAACGGGCGTGCCGGTGAGCGCGGAGAAAAAGCCCGCGTAAATGACCATAAGGCCCTTTCCGCCGGAGTCTACAACGCCCGCCTGCTTGAGAACCGGCAGCATATCGGGCGTGCGTTTGAGGATCGCTTCGCCACTGGCCATAAGATGGCGGAACACCTCGACAACGTCGTCCTTGCCGGGAATGAATTTTTCAAGCTCTTCAGCGATGACGCGCGCAACCGTCAAAATGGTACCCTCTTTGGGCTTCATAACGGCCTTGTACGCCGTCTGCGCGCCGGAACGCATGGCTTTTACAAGCAAGCCTGCGTCCATTTCATCGTGCCCTTCGAGGGCGGCGGCAATGCCGCGGAAAATCTGGCTCAGAATAACGCCGGAATTGCCGCGCGCACCCTTGAGCGCGCCGCGAGCAACAGCGGAGGCTACGTCGCCTACGCTGGTGAAAGGGCGGTTATTGAGCTCTTTCACAGCCGCGTTCATGGTCTGCGACATGTTGGTTCCCGTGTCACCGTCCGGGACAGGGAAAACATTGAGCGCGTCCACGCTTTCGCGGTTCTGGTTTAAAAGCGCGCAGCCGGAAAGATACATCTCTTTCAGCATGCCGCCGTCAATCGTCTTTAAGACCATTCCAATTCCTCCAACCCGTTCGCGCCTATCCATCCTGCGGAAAATAAAGATGGAGTCTGATCGCGCGTCGTGATCCTTTAAACGCGGATATCTTCTACCGAGACGTTTACCTTATTGACGTTTACGCCCGTGAGATGCTCCACCTTGTATTTTACGGTGTCGATCAAAGTAGCCGCAACTGCGGAAATGGAGATGCCGTATTCTACGATGATGTACAGATCCACGTCTACGCGGTCGTTTAAGATTTGCACTTTGACGCCGCGGCCGAGATTTTCAATGCCCAGCATCTGAACGATCCCGTCCGTGGTTCTTTTGGAAGCCATGCCGACAATGCCGTAGCATTCCAATGCGGCATATCCGGCAACCTTCAATATAACTTCCTCATTCACAGAAACAAGGCCAAGTCCTGTGGAAAACTTGCAGTCCATCATTTTACCTCCAAGTCCGTAAGCATTGGGACGCAAAGATGCCCCTCAACCCGTGGCGGTACACCCGCCCTCTATTTTATATTATATCAGCTTTTCCGTAAATGTGCAAGATGCCTTGATTGTTAGTATGGTTCAATTCCGGATTCCTATTTTGATTTTTTGCATATTTTTCATTATTATTAGCGCATTTTCGGAAAATGCACCGAAAAAGCGGACAAAAACGTATTTCGTACGGTTTCTTTGACAGAATCAGCCAAGTGTAATATAATAGTAGAAAAAGCAAGCGAAAGGACAAATCGATATGAACAATGCAAATTGGGATCTTTCCGTATTTTATGACAGCTTTTCCGACCCTGCTTTAAGAGAGGACATTTCTAAAATCGCCGCCTTCTCCCAAAAAGCGGACGCGATTTTATCAAGCGACAAATGCGCCTGCGGGAAATTGACTGATGCTCTGAACGCGTCGATCGAGCTGATGAACACGCTCATGAACGCCTACGGATTTATCGAGCTTTCTTTGACTACGGACGCGAACAATCTGGAGGCGCTTAAGTATCTGGATGAAATGAGCAATCTGATGGTGGACGTTCAGGTTGCTTCCGGAAAATTCGTGCGCTATATCGGCTCGATTGAAAATCTGGACGAAGTTATCGAAAAGAGTGAATTACTAAAAACGCACGCCTTCTATCTGAAGGAGGCCGCCGAAAGCGCAAAGCACATGCTGCCGGAGGAGATGGAGAAGTGGGTTTTAAAGCTTTCCCTTGACGGCGCGGACGCATTTTCAAAGCTTCGCGACCGCCTGATGGGCAACCATACGGTTGAACTGAACGGCGAAAGCCTGCCCCTGCCCGCCGTGCGCGGCATGGCATACGATCCCGATCCCGCCGTGCGCAAAAGCGCCTACGAAGCGGAGCTTGCCAGCTATAAGAAGGTAGAAACCTCTATGGCGTATTGCTTAAGCTCCATCAAGGGTCAGGCGATCACCCTTTGCGAAATCAAGGGGTATCCGGACAACCTCACCCAGCAGCTGACCGAAAGCCGCATGGACATGGAAACGCTTGACGCGATGCTGACGGCTATTCGCGAATACCTGCCCGTTTTCAGAAAATATTTAAAGAAGAAGGCTGAGCTGCTCGGACATAAAAACGGCCTTCCGTTCTATGATCTTTTTGCGCCGATGGGCGAAATCAACAAGACCTACACGGCGGACGAGGCGCATGAGCTTCTGGTGGATGTATTTACGAAGGTAAGCCCCGAGATGGGCGCGTTTATCGATCACGCGTTCAATAACCGATGGATCGATATGTATCCCAAGGAGGGCAAGGCCGGCGGCGCGTTCTGCGCGGGCTTCCACAACAAAAAAATCAGCCGCGTGCTCACAAACTTTGTTGGTTCCTTCTCCGACGTAAGCACTCTTGCGCACGAATTGGGCCACGCGTGGCACAACAGGTGCATGGAAAATGTTCCCGTGCTCCTGACCGAAGCGCCCATGCCGCTGGCCGAAACCGCATCTATCTTTAATGAAACCCTTTTAAGCCACGTCGTTCTTTCTCAGGCCGACGAGAAAACCCGCTTCACCATCCTTGAAATGAGCCTTATGGAAGCCACGCAGACGATCGTGGATATTTACAGCCGCTTTGTCTTTGAAAAGAACGTTTTCGAAGCCCGAAAGACGCATATCCCAACCGCGGACGAGCTCAATCAGATGATGCTTGACGCGCAGATGGAAGCCTACGGCGACGGCCTCGATCCCGATGTGCGCCACAGCGGCATGTGGATCAATAAAAGCCACTACTATTCCACGGGCCTTCACTTCTACAATTTCCCCTACGCGTTCGGCCATCTGTTCGGCCTCGGCGTATTCGGAAAATATCTGGAGGAAGGCGCAAGCTTCCTGCCCAAATACAACGCGCTCTTAGCCGCCTGCGGAAGCGCGAAGGTCGCGGACGTTGCCAAGAGCGTCGGAATCGACATCCGCAGCGCCGACTACTGGAGAGGCGCGCTGGACGTCATCAGTAAGGATGTAGATGAATTCATTGCGCTGTCTGAGAAAAAATAAGCGTTCTTTGGAACAAACGCAAATTCTGTTGTTTAACCTCGTAGGGAACGGCCTGTGTGCCGTTCCTTATTTTGTTGCGTAAAATCATCGGCAAAGCAGGTAGGGACACTCCGGAGGAGTGTCTCTACGGGAGAATTCCGACAAAAAAGCGTCTCCGTTTGGTTTGGAGACGCTTTTGACTTTGCTTCGGGATTATTTTTCCGCAAGATCCAGCCAGATTGCCGGGCGGACGGAACCGCTGGCGAAGTGAGAGGAATTGCCTTCGTAGAGAATACGCTTTCCGTAATTGCTTACAGCCGTATGCAGATACGAGCTTCCGATGGTGCGAAGCCACCACCAACAGATGCCGCTGCTGTTTGTATAGGCGCCATTTGCAATCGCATAAGGAGTGGGTTTGGCCTGATGACCGTATTTCGGAACGACATAGGTTTCAAGCTCTTCAAGGCTTAAGAGAAATACGTAATCTTCGGTGTCGGCGCAGCCTTCAACATTATAGCGCTCATTGCCTTTGTTTTCGAGGAGGGATTTGCAGATTTGGCTTTGCTCTTTTTCCGAAAAGGCTGTGTTCATGAATTCGCCGTTCAGCCATGTGCGCAGGGTGCAGGTTTCCCACCATATGGAGGTCTTTTTATCATTAAAGGCCTTTGCGTCCAGCGCATAGCGGGAAAGGAGCAAGCGCTTTGTTCCGTCTTCCCGGATGACGTGCCACTCGATGGGTTCCATTCCGTTTTCCGTGTTTGCATCCTGCTCATAACGACCGAAGGTTACGACAGAGCCGACGGTAAAGGTTTGTTCGGCAGCTTTTTTTTCTTCTTTCGGTTTGTCAGCGCTGACGAAAACGATGACGAGGACGGCTGCGATAATGAGTATGACGGCTGCCAGGATGATGAGCATACGCTTTTTCATAGGTGAACGCTCCTCTTTTTTCTGATGTTATAATAATAGCATATATTGGCGAAAATAGCAAATCAGTGCAGGATGTGCGTAAGGGAACGGTTTGCGCGCCGTTTCTCATTTTGTTTGCGCAAAATTCATTGGCAAAGCAGGTAGGAACACCCGTCCCCGGGTGTCCCTACGGGAGAATTCCGACGAAAAAAGCGTTTCCGTTTTGCGCGGAAACGCTCAAGTCATCAAAAAAGTGCCTTTTTTGATGAGAGGGGCCGATCCCCTGAAATTCTTCGGAATTTCCGGGCGGGGATCGGAAAGGGGAAGCGTTTTCAGTCGCTGCGCTTTGTGAAAACGCGCGATTTTGCCGTACATG
>JAFWZN010000030.1 GCA_017522345.1 Clostridia bacterium
AATTCCTTTTGATCTATATCCTCTGGCGTCTCTGGCCATTTCCCTTGCCGATATAGTTCCACGCTCATTTTCTTAAACTCATTACTATACTTCATAGAAATACCCCCAATACTGCGTGTCCAGTATTGGGGGTACATATCAGAAAAGAGGAGCTGTTTTTATTATACACGCAATGAAATTGCCGGTCAATGGGATGAATCGGGGAGGATGATTCTTCTCAAAATGAAAGCGTTTTATCGTTAAGGATGCTTGACAGCTGTGCATTTTCGCCATATAATGAAAGCGAAAGGAAGGTGAACAGCTTTATGAAGCTTTGTATTTGTGTGCCCATCGGAAGAAATGCTGTTCGCCGCCTTGTTTTTTGAGCCCCGAAAGGGTGCGGCTTCATGCAAATTTCATGCGCTTCCGTTGGACGGGGGCGCATTTTTGCATGAAAGGAAAAAGATATGATTATTCAGAATTTGTCCATTGAAATGATGGGGGATGCGAAAAAGCTTCTTTTTGAGAACTATGAAGAAGCGCTTAGATCTCTTCCGATCCTTCCAAATGATGTTTGTTTCCCGCCGCTTGATCCGCTTTTTGAAAACGGATTGGGCGCAGCGGCGTTTGAAGACGGAAAAATGATCGGGTTCCTCTCCGCCTATGGTCCCTGGGGGCCGGTCTTTTGTACAAAGAACACGATGGGCGTGTATTCGCCCATTCATGCGCATGCGGCTGTTCGGGAAAACCGAAAACGGATTTATCAGAGGCTTTATCAGGCGGCGGCTGAAAAGTGGGCGCGCGCCGGCGCAGCCAGCCATACGATTACTTTATTTGATTCGGATGAGGACGCAAGGGAAGCCTTTTTTGAGTACGGGTTTGGAAAACGATGCGTCGATCTTATGCGAACGACGAATGGGATGGATATCTCTTCTGAAAATATCGCGTTTTCGGAGCTTTCAAAGGAGGAAAGCAGGCAAATCCGCCATCTTCGAAAAGAACTCAATGCGCATCTTTCCAATAGCCCTGCCTTCATGAAATCGGACGAGAACGCGATCGAAGGCTGGCTCGATCACAGAGAGGCTGACCCGCCGCGCGTATTTGCCGCATGGGTTAAAGGAGAAATCGCCGCGTATATAGAGGTTCAGGATGACGGCGAGAATTTTATAACCGCGCATCCGTCCATTTTGAACATTTGCGGCGCGTACTGCCGCCCGGAGTTCAGAGGACAGGGCGTCGCTCATGCGCTTTTAAAATATGTTCTTGATGTTCTGAAAGGGGAAGGGATTCCCTTGATCGGCGTGGACTGCGAATCCATCAATCCTACAGCCATCAACTTCTGGAAAAAATATTTTGCGCCCTACACGCAATCGCTCGTAAGGCGCATCGACGAAAACGCGATCGAATAAAGGAGAAAACAAATTACAAAAAATACATGCCCGCGCTAATGAGCTTGCCGTCAGCGCGGGCAGAAAGGGATTTGTGAACGCCGATTCTGCGCGTCATTATCACACGCAGAATGATTAAAGGTATGCCTTTTAGAAGATACATTCCTTTCGTGTTTTTATTTAAATATCTTCTATCAGATAAAAGGACGTCGGTCCAGCACCAGCTTGAGCGGAACGGTGCTCTCAAGTTCGCCGGGAAGCGCCAATTGCAGTTCCGCCAGCGCGCACACTGCGCCAAACAGCATATGAAGGTCGTTGAACTCGTCGTCTGTCTCCCAGTCCAGATTGTTCAGATAGGATACGTATTTTTCCGCGAAATCGCGCATGGCCGCATGGCATTCTTTGAAGCGGTAGCCGGTCTGACGGCAGGCGCGGTTTACGCAGAACACCCAGTCGATTTCCTTAAATCCCACCATCTTGCCGAAACGCGGGCCGAGCGCATTGTTTGCATACATCGAAAGACAGCTGTCTATCAGCCTTTCCGGATGCGGAAAGGGCATGTGGGCATGGTTATGGTTGAACATATAATGAAACCAGCCGCACATGTGCTCGTACAGCTCGGCTGTGCCTGCGTCCACGGTTCCCTTCGGGCTCATGCCGTATACCGGGTCGCAGTTGCTGCTAAGCCAATCGAAATACCATTTTTTCCATTCAAGATCAATCGAACGGGTGATGGCCAGCGCCGCATACAGACCCGCGCCCTGATGAGAATTGTTCCACGGGCTGCCCGTCCAGTTGAGCCCCGCTAAAAAGGCCTCCATGCGCTGTCTGTCAAGATAGGGCATTAGCGCGGTCAGAGGATAATCGGGCTGCGCGTCGAAAAGCTCCAATGCCGCCAGACAATGGGCAGTTGTGTGAATGGTGTGGTGCGTTTTTTCGCTGTACATGCCGGTTTCGGGGTTTTGCAGGCTGCGAAGCGCCTTCACCCATTGATCGCGCTCAGCCGGGTCGCTTGGGAACTGTCCGATGGTATAAAGAATATTGGCGGCGTCCGCGCAGCCGTATTCGTTGATTCCAAGATCCCTGTCGCCCTGAGGACGGTTCCAAATCCAGCGCGCATATACGCCGTTATCCAGCCGATGGCTGTCGACGACTTTGTGGATTTTATTGATCAAACGGTCGATATTCATGACAGTTTCTCCTTTTGTTTATTCATCTGTTTGTTTAAATACATTGAGCAGATTTAAAAAGAGGAGCCGCTTTTATTATACACGCGATGAAATTGCCGGTCAATGGGATGAAACAAAGGGGGATTCATCTGATTCGTTTTCTGTGCAGCTTTGCTGCGCATTGACGAAAACGCGATCGAGTAAAGGAGGAAAAATGAATTACGAAAAATACATGCGCCGCGCCTACGAGCTTGCCGTCAGCGCGGGCAAAAAGGGATTTGAAACCTTCGGCGCGATTCTTGTTCACAACGGCGAAATTTTAGCGGAAGCCGAAAACACCCACGATTGGCAGAAGGGCGTTTTCGGACATGCCGAATACAATCTCGTCCATAAATGCGCAGGAAAATATTCCGATGAAATCCTGAAGGAGTGCACGCTGTTTACCAGCTGCGCCCCGTGCGAGAGGTGCCTGTGCGCCATTGCGTCCTTGGGCGTTAAAACCGTTGTCTGCGGCGTGAGCTACAAGGAATTTTCAAAGCTTTTGCCTTTCGATCACAAAATATTGGATCGCGAGGGACTTTTAAAGAGCCTTGGAATCGAAATGAAGCTAACCGAATCCGTTTTGGAGGACGAGGGCATGCATGTTTTCGAATGGTGGGGCGGGGAATATCATCCGCTTGAAGATTTGATTCGGGAGATGGATGAGATCAAGGGGAAGAAAAGGTGAGGAAGAGAATTCTGATAAAGAAATCGAAATGTATTGGTTTCCTGTATCGGCAAAAAACAGCGGATATATAGATGGATTTTTTGTTGTATTTTTGCCGATATTGAGTATTAATTCTGATTGCGCTTTGCGAAGCTGAACAAGACTGATATATTTATGGTAAACCATAAGATAAATCTTACAAAAGGAGAGAAATATTATATCAACACATATGATTATGGCGCTGCCTTCCTCTATAGATTTAGTTAAAAGAGAGAAATTTCTCACAATTACAAAAATTGCAACGTAAAAATGCGATGATGCAACACTTTTTACAGCGATCGATTGCATAAAGCAACAAAAACGAGGCGAACCCGGTTTTTATCGGGTTCGCCTCGTCCTAAAGATGTTTTCACACCTGATCATTAAGCCCCATGGCCTTTAAAAGACCTCTGTTCAGATCCTCGGGGAAGCGTGGCTTTTCGTAGTTGTGGGAATTTTGGATGGTTTGCCAGTCCATGTCGAAGATGCCGAAGGAGCCGTGATAGTCCCAGCTGGTGCGGGCGATACCGCGCTCGGCGAGGAGGTCGGTAACGATTTTGTACCATTTGTTGCGCAGTTCTTTGTCAACAAAAACCGCGTTGCAGCCGAACTCACCGCAGAAAACAGGGGCGTTGCGCTCGCGGCTGAATTGGGCGTACTGGTCGAAATAGCCCATCACGGCTTCAAGCGTGCCGTTTTGAGGATAATTTTTCCAGCAATTCAATTCGGTTTCGGTGGGGTTTTCGGGAAGGGGCGGCATTTTTTCGGGGTCATAGGGGAAGGGAATGCCGACAACGCGCTGCATATTGCACCACGGCGCGCCCTGATGGGTGAAGGTGTGGGGATCGTAGAAGTGGAAGGTGTAGATCACCTTGTCGTCCTTAAAGTCGGGCAGGGTTTTCATGGCCGCTGTGCTGTTCCAGTCCGCGCCGCCGGCGACGATGTAATGCGTTTTGTCGATAGTGCGGATGAGCTTGAAAACGCGGTGGATGATTTCGTTCCACACGGGAACTTCGATGCCGTGGGGCTCGTTCATGATTTCGAAAATCAGCTTCGGAAATTTGTTTTGGTAGCGCGCGGCGAGCTGAGACCAGACTGGGTTCAGAATTTTTTCAATGTCTGTGGGCGTGAAGGAGCCCGCGTGGGTGGCGTTATGGAAGTCGAAGATAACATAAAGGTCGGCTTCTTCGGCCCACGCAGCAACATTGTCCAGAATGCGCAGGATTTTTTCGGGAATTTGATAGCCGTCGTCTTCTTTGCAGATTTTTTCAAAATGAATCGGCAGGCGCACAACGTCGCAGCCGAGGGCGCGAACGTTTAGAAAATCCTGACGACCAAAGCCGTTTTCGTCAATCTGCTCGGCGGAGCGGTATTCCAGCCAGTTGGTAAAGTTTACGCCCTTGGTGAACGGGGCGGGAATGATTTTCTCGTGCGGCATGGATTTTCTCCTCCTTTGAAATATGCTTATAATATTATAGCATGATTTTGGCGGGCAGTAAACGCACTTTGACTACGCAAGCAGCTTTTTCGCCATAAAGTAGAACGCGCAAACCCTGTAGCCGGCGATTCCGTAGAGCTTGTCGAGCCCCGAATAGGTATAGCCGAGGAAGCCTTCCCTCATGCCGTTTTCATAAAGGTATTTTGCGCCCTTTAATATCATATTGGCGGCGATTTTTCTGCCTTGGTGGGAGGGGCGAACGGTCGTGCAGCCGATGCTGCCCACGCCCTCGCCCTCGGTTTCAAAATCAACCATCAATGTGCCCACGACGAGCTCGCCGTCAAGCGCGATCAGGATTTTGTTGACGGAATCCGGTTCGTAGGAATCCTCTTCGCGGTAATAATCGGCGAAATCCGGGTGCGCGGCGATTACGCAATCCAATACAGCAGGAATGTCTGAAAGGCGGGCGAAGCGATAGAGGATGCCGGGCGTGTCAAATTCTTTCTTTGAAAGGAGCCCCTTTGTTAAGGGCATATGCATGTCAAAGCAGTTGCAGTCGCCCCATGCGTGAATATAGCCGCGCCTTATATAATAGGAAGCGTTTTTTTCGGGCAGGAGGGGATGAAGGTCTATATTTTCGATGATTTCCTCAAACGGCATTTCTTTTACCGGAACGCCCGGACAGAGATAATCGTCGCCCGCGCCGATGGTGATTTCCGTATAGCCAACGTTTTTGACGTGCGCTTCGGCTTCCGTAAGCAGCTTTGTTCCGATTCCGCGATTTCGAAAGGGCTCATCCACGCACAAAAGCAGCACATTGTTTTTGTGAACAACCGCTGCGCCGACAATGGTTTCCTGATCGTCTTTGTGAACAAATATGCGGTTTTCGGGGTTTTCAAGAATTGCGAGCGCGGTTTCCTCCTCGCGCCTTGCAAAGGGAAAATTGCGCCTGAAAAGCGCGAGCAGAGTATGTTTCATCGTAAAAACGCCTCCTTCCGATCAAAGGGTATCATAAAGGATAGGATTTTGCAATGGCTTTATAGAAATCAAACGAAGCCGCTCAGATTGCCGAACGGGGAAAAACGTGGTATAATCGACAAAAACGCAGCAGAGGGGGCTTCGGCATGAACAGAGCTATTTTGACCATCGACGACATTTCGTCTTTAAACACGCGCTGGATGGTGGATTATCTTGTAGAAAAAGACATTGTCGCCGTGATGTTTGCGCGGGGCGAAAACGTTGAAAAATTCTACGAAGAAGCGATTTACGCCGTAAAAAACGGCATGATCGTCGGAAATCACAGCTATTCCCACAAAGCGTTTTCGGAGCTTTCACTCAAAGAGGCGATCGAGGAAATCGAAAAATGCGAAAAAGTGCTGGACAAACTGTACAAGGATGCTGGGGTTCAGCGCAAATACCGTCCCTTCCGCTTCCCCTACGGAAACAAAGGCGGCGAAAACAGGGCGCAGATTCAGAAATATCTGCGCGAAAACGGCTTTTCCAAGCTGGATGATCGGGCGATTTCATATCCGTGGTGGCGCGAAAACGGCGCGAATGAAGACATCGACACCTTCTGGACATTCGATTTTGAGGAATACAGAATTTCGTGGAACGACGGATTTACAAGGGAGAGCTCGCTAATGAAAATGGACGATCCCAATCCTCAAAACGGCGGGCCGCTGTTTGGCGAAAATATCGCAAACATCATTCTTACGCACGCGCACGACGAGACGGAAGCGGTGTGGCCCAAGTATCTGAAGGAAATGGTGGAGCGGGCGATTGCGGGCGGCGTTACCTTTGTAAAGCCTGAGTTTATCTGAAAAGCGATGGATATACATTTTTCGGAGGGCAGCTATGAACGAAAACTGGTCCAGATTTGTGCAGGGCGTAAATACGCTGTATTCATCCCGGGTTCTTCGGTTTGACGATTGCTTTTTTGAGCAGTTTGTAAATGCGTTTCAGCTCGACCGCGAAAAGCGGCTCAAAATTCTTGAAATCGGCTGCGGTCCGGGCGCGCTTGCAGGCGCGATGCACAGATGGTATCCGAAGGCGGAAATCGTCGCAATGGATCTGGACAGCGCGTTTATCCGCTTTGCCAAGGAGAATGAGGCGGGCATAACGTTTGTGGAGGGCGACGCAAGGGATCTTCCGTTTGAAAACGAATCGTTTGATGTGACCATTTCAAATACGGTGTCCGAGCACATAGAGCCGAATGCGTTTTTCGGTCAGCAGAAGCGCGTTCTCAAAAAGGGCGGCGTGTGCCTTGTGCTTTCTGCGCGAAAGGGATATAGGCAAAAATCGTGCTTTGAGACGGAAACGGAATTTGAGATCAATTTCTGGAAGAAGGTTTCGGAATTTGACGATTCCATGGAGCGCTTTTCCGTTGGAAAATATGCGATGAGCGAAAAAACGCTGCCCCGAACCATGCAGGAAATGGGCTTTCATAAAATTTCGACCGCCTATGCGGTTTCCAATTTAACGCCTGATAATGAGGGCGTTTCAAGGGAAATGGCGATTGATATGATAAACGCAGGCCGCCATAACGATCTGGAAGCCATCAAGTCTGTTTGGGAAACGATGCCCGAGCGCGTGACGAGGGAAGAAATTGACGAAATGACGCGTCTTGCGAACAGGAAGTATGACCTGCGCATTCAAAAATATCTGTCCGGCGAAAAAGAATGGGACACAAATGTGTCAATCACCATGATTGCGCGGGGCGTAAAAATGTAAAGACAGAACGAAATCCGTTTCCTTCATAGAGAAATCAATCGGCTTTGAAGGAAACGGAAATTTTTTAGCGCTACTATGCAAGGAAAAGAATTTGTGTTAAAATAAAAACAAGCTTTTAATCTTTGCCGTTCTGTAAGGTGCAAATAAGCGCAAACGGCTTCCGATAAAAAAGCGGTTTGCCTCAAATATCGAAAAGGAGAGAAGCACTATGAAAAAAATCGTCAGCCTGATTTTGGCTTTATGCATGCTGTTTTCCGCAACGGCGGCATTTGCCGAGGAAAAACCTGTGTATGTCGCTTTGGGCGACAGCATTACCACCGGCTATGGTCTTATGGAGGGCGAAAAGGGCTTTACCGAAATCGTCGCCGAAGCCAACGGCTATGCCTTAATCAACTATGCTGTCGACGGCAATACCGCAAGCGGCATCCTCACGCAGATGTCCAATCCCGCCATGCTTATGGATATTGCAAAGGCGGACGTTATCACCGTCACCTGCGGCGGAAACGACCTGATGGGCATTTTGTATCAGCAGATGGCGGAAATTTTCAACGCCAATATTCCCGAGGCAATGGCGGCAATGAGGGTTAAGCCCGAGGAAATCACAACCATCATGGCCAATCCGGCGGATTCGCGTCAGCAGATGCTTTTGCTGGCGGCCAAAACGGTTCTGGAAGGCAATCCGGAGCTTGGCATAACGCCCTTTGTTCAGAGCGACGCCATTAAAAACGGCATCACCTCATATCTTACCAATATGGGCATTGTGATGGCGACAATCCGCAAGGTTAACCCGGATGTTTCCATTATCGTCACCACCCAGTATAATCCCTACGGCCATTTTGACGGAATCTATGCAAGCTTAAATCAGGGCATGAACATGGGCGCAATGGCGCTGAGCAAATACATAACGGATTACGCGCCTGTGCTGGGCTATCAGGTTGCGGACGTATATTCCGCATTTTCCGGCTCCTCCGAAAACCTCATGAATGCAGCCATGGAGCCGCTGAACCTTGACTTCCACCCGAATGCCGCCGGTCACGCAGTGATCGCCAAGTGCGTGAACGCCGTTTTGAATCCTGCCGAGGCGACCGTTGACAAGATGGCGCTTCTCAAGGACGCCGTGATCTACACACTGCCCATGATGATGGTGAAGGCAACTGAAATCAAGGTGACCAACACCGAAACCGCTTCCTGGACGCAGGCGCCCATCAATCAGCTGGTGAAGGTGCCCGTGCTGGCGGATGCATCTGCCAAGGACGTGGTTACGCCCAATGTAGACACCATCTATACGCAGGCCATGATCGATCTTTTAAAGGATGCCGTGGTTCTGAAGCTGCCCAAGACCGATCGCTTCTCCATCATGCAGTTTATGGACGCCTACACCTCCACCATCACCATCATCGACTGTATGACCTTTGAAAACGATGAAGAAACCTTCCTTCTCACCGGCCCCTTCTGGCAGGGCGAAGTGCCCGAGGGCATGACGGAGATCAAGTGCCCCTCCAATATGGTATGGATGCTCGGCCGCACCATCTGCTCCGACTTTGAGGATTCCGCGTCTGTTCGCGCCATTCAGGCTCAGATGGATATGTACACCCTGTCCGCGCATCTGAACGGTACTTACGCCGATAAGCCCAAGGGTGAATTCGTCGAGGCGGAAAACTTCATTCCCCGAAACTTTGTCCTCAGCCGCACCATGGAGGAGTATTTCGACATCGCCAATCAGCTGATGCTGGCGAACCCGCCCGCCGATGCGGACAAAGAGCATGTTGCAAAGTTCGCAGCCATCAATGTAGGCCCCGGTCTGGACTTTGATCCTTCCATTTTCGGCACGGAGGAAGAGATTGCTGCTGCGTGGGCGCAGAATACGCAGGCGGTATTTGTGCAGGTGGCGATGGACGCCGCCCCCTTCGCTGTGAAAAACGGCCCGTGGAAGATGAGCGGCGACCCGCTGGGCGTGTGGAACACGGAATATGGCTATCGCGCGGCGGTTTCTCTGGTAGCGCTGGGCGCAAACCCCATTGAAATGGCCGTATATCCCAACACCTCCACCGACAGCGAAGGAAAAGCGCTCTCGGGCGAAAACAAGTACGTCATCCACATTGACGCCGACGCTTTCCCGCCCACGCACGAAAACGGCTTCTGGTCCATCACCGCTTACAACGAGGTCAACTACCTGATTGATAACGAGATCGACCGCTACGCCATCAAGAACAACACGCCCTATATCCTCAACGAGGACGGCTCTTTGGATATCTACGTGCAGGCGGAAAAGCCCGCTGACGAAAAGATGCTTGCGAACTGGCTGCCCGTTTCCGAAAGCGCATTCCAGCTGTATCTGCGCGTATATCTGCCCAAGGACTGCGTGCTCAATAACGAGTGGGTCATGCCCTCGATTACGAAGGTGACGGCGGAATAAGGCGAATGTATTTTTAGATAAGGTCTTCGTGAACACAAAGGGGGCTTAAGCAGATTCTTTGTTTCTGCTTAAGCCCCTTTCTATCTGTTCGGTATATTGGAATTGGATTACTTGGGTCCACGATCTGCTTTGTCATCTGTTCACCTGCAAATTCAAGTTTTGAAACGGTTTGGTTGACTTCATTATATGCTGACGACATACAGAAATCAAGATGATTTGCATCCATCCTAAGTTTCGCTGTTCGAAGGTCGTTTTTTCGACCTTTATGTTAATGGATAGCGCTTGCTGCGCCTATCAGTTGAAATCAGAAGGCGGATATGCTACAATACGTTTACGAAAGAGAGGGCTTAGCGTATGTATAAGATTTTATTCGTCTGCCACGGCAATATCTGCCGTTCGCCCATGGCTGAGTTTGTGTTTAAAATGCTTGTGAATGAAGCGGGCTTATCCCAGAAATATTTCTGCGATTCAAAAGCCTGCACGGATGAAGAGATCGGAAACGGGATTTATCCGGCTGCTGCGCGCGAATTGAATCGGCGCGGGGTTAGGATGGGAGAGCATCGGGCGGATCAGATGTCGATGAAGGATTATCGGGAATTTGACCTGATTGTGGGTATGGATCATGAAAATATGAGAGATCTTATGAGCATGACAAAAAGAGATCCCGAGGGGAAGGTTCGTATGCTTATGGACTATACGGACACGCCCGGCGAGGTATCGGACCCGTGGTATACGGGAAATTTCGAGCGCGCGTATGACGATATTTTGAAAGGATGCACCTGTCTTATAAAAGCGCTTGAAGAAGGGGAGGCGTAAATGGTTCGTTTGTTATCGGAAATTTCACTGGCGGCTGCGATTCTCACGGGCGTAAACGTGTTTTTGCACGCTGCATTTTTAAGCTGTTTTCGCAAAAGAAAATGGCTGGGCGCGCTGGTCGGGTTTATTTTGGGCGGGCTTGCCGCTTATTTTTCAAGGGACGTTTTTTCTACGTCCGGCATGGCGCTTCTTAATTTCTCGCTGGCGCTTCTCGGCATGGATTTTATCGGGCTTGTTCTGCGCCTTTTTGGAAAGGGAAATCCCTACGCATTTTTCCGCAAATGGAAAAAGCGCGGCCTTGCGCTTTTTATAGCGGCGATTTATGCGGCGTACGGGCTTATCAATATCCATGTTGTGAGAAAGACCGAGTATAGCTTTGAAAATCCGAATGTGAAAAGCGAGCTGACGGTGGGTCTTGTGTCGGATTCCCACTTAGGCACGGCGATGGACGATGAAAAGCTGATTCGTGTTCTTCGGAAAATGGTTGACGGCGGCGCGGACGTTCTCGTGCTTGCGGGCGACATTGTGGATGAGAGCACGGATAAGGACATGTTTTTGCGCTTTGCGGAGGGAATGAAGAATATCCGCGCGCCCAAGGGCGTGTATTTCGTGTTCGGAAATCACGACGGCCCCCGCTACGGCGGAAACATCACGCACCTTGAAATAGAAACGGCGTTTGCGCTTTCGGGCGTGACGGTTTTGACGGATGAAAGTGTCCTGATTGACGACTGGCTCAGAATTGTCGGGCGAAAGGACGCAAGCAAAAAACGGGCGGAGATAGAGGCGCTTCTTTCGGGAGCGGACACGGAAAATGAATTTGTGATTATGATCGATCATCAGCCCGCCGAGACCTTTGCTTGCTCGCAAAGCGGCGTTGATCTTCTCCTGTCCGGGCACACACACAATGGGCAGATTTTTCCGATCAATATTATAAGCGAACTGTTTCGGATCAACGAAATCGAGTATGGGCATAAGGCCGTCGGCGATATGAACGCCGTGGTTTCCTCCGGTGTTGCCGGATGGGGCAGCGCGTTTCGAACAGCCGGAAAAAGCGAATATGTAATGATTTATGTTACTAAAAACCAATAAGAATACCAATTTTTCTGCCGTCCCCGGCGTATTTTCGGGGGCGGCTTTGTTATACAAACAGATCGATATACATGAAATGATTATACAATAGCTGATATCGCATATTTGCATTAAAAACTTTTTTGCAATTTGCACATAAGTGTTGACGAGTGTGTCCTAATGTGTTATAATTATTCTGCTGACGGAATGAGTAATGAAATATATGTTGCAAAACGGCCTGAATGACCTGTTCGGCCTTTTATTTCTGTCAGAGCGCTTTCGTATCTAAGTGCGGCAGGTGCTGCGCTTAAAATAAAAGGAGGTAACCCCATGAAGAAGGTATTGGCTCTTGCTCTGGCTCTTATGATGCTCATGAGCGCCGCTGCTTTCGCAGAAGATTTCAGCGGAACCGTAAACATCAGCCTGTACTCCGCTCCGGGCGTTGAAGAAGCCTGGACCGCCGTCGGCGAAGCGTATGAAGCGCTCCATCCCGGCGTAGATGTAGTTGTTGACCTCAAGCCCCAGTCCAGCTATGCTGATTGGGTAAAGGCCATGTTCCAGTCCTATGAAGAAGCCCTCCCCGAGGCTGACCTCGTATACGGCAACCTCGCCGGCTCCGACAGAACCGACAAAGTTATCAACTTCTTCGACTATGTAGGCGACACTTCTCCCTACTCTGATGGCGACTGGATCGATCAGTTTGCTTTCGACATGCAGCAGGTAGACATGGCCACCGGCAACTGGGACTGCGTTTCCATCACCGGTGTTCAGGTTCTCTGGTTCTACAACGTTGACATCTTCAACGAAGTAGGCGTACAGCCCCCGAAGACCTGGGCCGAGTTCGAAGCGGTTTGCGAGAAGCTCGCTGCTGCCGGCTATCAGCCCCTCGCCGTCTCCGGTACCTTCCAGTCCTTCTGGGCTGAGCAGATGGGCTGGCTGGCTCAGGTTTATGCCGACCAGACCACCCGTTCCAACATCGAAATCGTACGCGCCCAGGAAGGCGACTACTGCTACGATCCCGACGTTGACGGCAAGTTCGTATACGATCCCACCGATCCCCACAACGATGACACTCCCGCGAACGTAACCAACAACGGCGTACGTTTCTGGAAGGCCTTCGTTAAGGACGGCACCATCCGCTGCGACACCCCCGGTATGAAGACTGTTTGGACCAACTTCGCCAAGCTCTTCCCGAAGTATGCCGGCGGCGAGAACTTCTACGGCACTGACGCCAGCGGCGCCAAGACCCTGTTCTATCAGAGCAAGGCTGCCATTTGGCTCGACGGCTCCTGGTTCTTCGGCGACTATCTCAAGCTCCTCGACTCCATCAAGTCCGGCAATGCTGTAACCGTAGGTTCCGGCGACACTGCTGTTGAACTGACTGGCCTTAAGGAGTTCGCTCTCGGCACCTTCGCAATGCCCTCCATGGAAGGCGAAGGCATCGAAGCTCCCGCCCGCACCATCGAAGTTGCGACCGGCTTCCTCTCTGCTGTTAAGAAGGATCAGGCTCACGACGACATGGTAGTTGACTTCCTCAAGTTCTACACCTCTTCCCAGGGCTACTCCGTATTCATGGAGGCTCTCATTGCCAACGGCGGCACTCCCGACGGACTCCCGCTGATCAAGGGCATCGAGCTCGAAGGCCAGCTGGGCGAAATGTTCGCTAACATCGAGTACATCGGCAACGTTCAGAAGGGCTTCGGCCAGGCTCTGGCCCGCGGCGTTGGCGACGATCAGGAAGCTCTGCGCGCCTGGTACGGTTACTCCATGGATTTCCTCAATGGCAAGATCGATGTTGACACCTGGGCAGAGATGCATCAGGCCAACCAGCTCAAGTATGCTCCCAACGTAATGGCGGCCAGCAAGATCTCCATGGCTGACCTCGACAACCCGCAGAACGAGCCCTCCGGCAACTAATTAAACTTTTAAAATTGATGGAGTTTGGCTTTACGCTTAACGCCTGAAAGTTTTCACTGCGGAACGGTTCCGACCGTTCCGCAGCGTTTTAAAGAAAATGATTTCTATCGGCCGCGCAGGATGAATACGCCTGCATTTACATTTACACGCACGCATTATTCGATACTATCCATGACAAGGAGTTGAAGACTGTGCTGAACGGCAATCAAAAGAGCGCAGAAAAGACGGGAAAAATTATCAAATCCTGTTTGATTGTGTCTGTTGTGCTGTTTATTCTGCTGGCAGCAGCCATCGGCGTAAACATCTACTCGACCGCTCGAACGGACATCTTCCATCCCGAAGAATTTGGCTCCTCCCTTCAGAACAGTCAGGTTCTGGTAGATGAGGATCTCGGAATCACCGTACTTGGTACGTATCAGAACACCATAATGGCGTTCGATAAGGACGAAAACAAGCTTTGGCATCACGATTTGCCCAATAAGGTCAATGCGATTGAATACGATAAGGCCAAGGGCTGGGTAATCGCGGCGTCTCAGAGCAGTGTGTATATTTACAATATTGTTTCCGGAGAAGAGGCAGCGATCTATAAACAGGCCAACACCATTTATGATCTGGACTATGATTCGGAAACCCAAAGGCTTTTAATTTCCATCTTCTACAACAAGATGAAGTTCTACCTTAACGTTATTGATATCAATACGGGAGAACAGCTGAGCTCTATCACTTTGAAAAACTCGGTTCGTTCTTTGGAGTTTATGCCGGACGGCGAAAATATCGTATACGGAACTTCAAAAAGCCGCGTATGCATCTCCGATCTCGAGGGCAAGATTTCGAAAGAATATATCTGCGAGGCGGAATTGTATTCGGTTCGTGTTGCGGATGCGACCGGCGAAATTATTGCCCTTGACAAAAACGCTAACCTCTACAAATTTACCCCCGAGCTTGAACTGCTTTTCCACGTAGATCTTGAGGGCGAAGGCCGCGCGGCCAATGTGTCCAACGACGGCCGCTGGATTGCTGCCGGTACCCGCGAGGGCGATATCTACGTTCTCGATATCAACGGCGTCATTCAGTTCCATACTCTGAATCTGAATCAGGACGTATCTCAGGTTTACTTCGGAGACGATATCGGCTATGTCGTAACCACCACCGAAAACCTGTATTCCTTCTCCACCGACACCTTGGACAATCTGGGTCTTATGGAGAAGATCAGCAGATACTCCACATACGCGGTAATCGTGCTTGCGGTTCTGTTTGTGGTGTTTATAATCGCCACCTTCCCCTTCAGCCGCAAGATCGCACAGCGCTTCTTTGCAGCTGTTTATCGCCACAGAACGGCCTACCTCATGCTTGCGCCGTCCCTGCTTCTGATCATTGTTTTCCAGTATTACAACGTGCTTCAGGCCTTCTTCTACGCCTTCACCGATTGGACGAAGGACACAAAGACGATGCGCGAAGTCAGCTTCATCGGTTTTGACAACTTCGTCAAGATGTTCACCGAAGGCTACTTCCTGATGGGCGTTAAAAACCTGATCATCATGATGATCTGCAGCTTTGTAAAGCTTCTGACCGTGCCGCTGTTCCTGGCTGAATTGGTGTTCGCCATGCGCACGAGAAACGGCGAAAGCAGCAAGAGAAGATACTGGTTCCGTCTTTTACTCGTCGTTCCCATGGTTGTTCCCGGCGTTGTCGGAACGCTTATGTGGAAAAATATTTACGACCCCAATATCGGCGCGCTCAACAGTCTCCTTCGCAGCGTTGGCCTCGACAGCTGGACGCGCGTATGGCTGGGCAACGAGAAGACCGCGCTTTGGGCGATCATCTTCATGGGCTTCCCGTTTGTAAACAGCTTTGCATTCCTTGTCTACTACGGCGCGCTTATCAACATCCCGCAGGATTTGTTTGAAGCGGCCAAGGTTGACGGATCGAATCCCGTCTGGAACTTCTTCAACATCCATCTGCCGCTCATTTCCCCGCAGATGAAGATGTTGATCATCACCACCTTCATCGGTTCCGTACAGGACTACGGCGGAGTGTATTTGCTCACACAGGGCGGACCGGGCTACGCCACGTATGTTCCCGGCCTTGAATTATACTACGCTGCGACAAAGTTCGGCCAGTACGGCTACGCCTGTGCGATGGGTCTTGTCATGTTCATTGTCATTCTCATTGGCAGTATCCTCAACATGCGCATGAAGACGCAGGAACTGAACTAAGGAAAGGAGGTTTCGGCGAATGAATAATGCTACGATTGAAAAAAATCCGAACGAGATCAGACAAAGAAGCGCTGCGGCGATTAAGCAGGGCAAGGTTCGCAGAAGAAAAGAAGCGGCCTTCCAGATTACCGTAACCGCGATTACCGTTATCTTTGTTCTCCTTGCGTTTATTTCGATTTTCCTGATGGTATTTCTGTCCCTTCAGAGCCAGGCGCAGTTCTACGAGAATATCTGGGCCATTCCGATTCCGCCCCAGTGGAGCAACTATGCCGTTGCATGGACGGATATGTTCCAGAACATGATTAACTCCATGATCACCGTTGCCATCGGTACGGTGATGGTTGTAGCTCTTTCCGCCATGGCTGGCTACGTGTTTGCCCGCCTTGAGTTCCCGCTCAAGAACTTCCTGTTTATGATGTTCCTGGCGCTTATGATGGTTCCCGGCGTTCTCACGCTGACCCCCGCCATCAAGCTCGTTCAGCGTCTGCACCTGAAAAACACCTGGTGGGCGCTGTGGCTCCCCTGGGTGTCCGGCGGACAGATCATGGGCCTGTACCTGTGCCGAACCTTTATCGCAGGTCAGTCGCCCGCGCTTTTCGAAGCCGCCCGCATCGACGGCTGCACGGAATTCCAGGCGTTTTACAAAATCGCTGTTCCGCTTGCCAAGCCCATTCTTGCGACCCTCGTCGTTATGAATATGATCTCCTTCTACGGCGACTTTATCTGGCCGCTTCTGGTTATCGATTCCAACTCCAAGCAGGTAATTTCCGTAGCCGTCCAGACCTATTCCTCCTCTACCGGCTCCACGGACTACGGCGCGATGATTGCGGGCTTTGCCATTGCAACGGTTCCGCTTCTCATCATGTTCATGTTCTCCTCCCGCCTCTACATCGAAGGTATCACCTCCGGTGCGGTTAAGGCGTAAAAGAGCGGACAATGACAGAAAAACCACTGTTTTTTAACGGTGGTTTTTCTGCTATTAAGAACGGTTTGCGCGGAATCAGAATTCAAAAAACACAAAGCTCTCGTAGTAGAATGAATATGCTTGAATTGGCGAAAGAAAAATATACTGCATAACTAAAGAAGGGAGAGGCTTATTCATGAAAAGGTTGTTTTGTTTTCTACTGGTTTTTGCAATGATTTTTGGCATTGCTGCGGCTGAGAATGCCGATGATGCGCAGACGCTTTTTACTAAAGGTTATCAATACTTAGCGGAAGGAGATTATGAAAAGGCGGTTTCGCTGTTCAGGCGCGCTGCGGAGCTTGGAAACACGGATGCGCAGTATTTGCTGGCGACATGCCTGATAAACGGACTCGGTACAGAGATGGACATTAATGAAGGCTTGCAATGGACGTTTCTTTCAGCTCAAAACGGAAACGTGCTTGCGCAATGTACGGTAGGCCAATTGTACATGTATGGTCAGGTTGTTGACCAGGATTATGAAATGGCGCGATATTGGTTTTTACTTGCAGCCGAGCAGCAGACTTCCGGTTCGGAAACAGCGCAGGGATGGCTGGCGGATATCTATTATAACGGCCGTGGCGTCGAACGGAATTTAGAAGAAGCGTTCAAGTGGTATTCGTTGGCTGCGGAAGGCGGAGACGCGTATGCGCAGCGCATGATGGGCTTCTACTATACCGATTATCCGGAGCATAAAGATTTGCACAAGGCGTTTTATTGGTTTTCTGAAGCTGCGCAGCAAGGCGATTATTATTCGCAATACATGCTTGCATGCTGCTATTTAGACGGAAGCGGTACGGAAATAAACTATGAGGAAGCGGTTCGGCTGTTTGCGCTTGTTGCTGAGCAAGGCGATTTCCAGGCGGATGCGCAGTATAAACTCGGCAAATGCTATCTGGAAGGATGGGGCGTAGAGCAGGACGAAGAGAAAGCTGTGGAATACTTTTTGCTTGCCGCAGAGCAAGAACAGCCTGAAGCGGAGTATGAGCTGTATTTATGCTATCTGTATGGCCGCGGCGTCGAATCCGATCCGGAGCAGGCGTATATTTGGATGATGTACCATTTGGAGCATACTACGGATGAGGAAGAGGATGCGGAGAGTTCTTATCTGTCATCAGAGGGTGAAATGACGCTTGTTCTGTCCGACGATTCAGAGAATGCAGAAACGCTGTACGCACAGGGAATGCTGCATTATAATGGTGCTGAAGTGACACAAGACCTTGAAAAAGCAGTTTCTTGCTTTACGCAAGCCGCGCAGCAGGGTCACGCGGAGGCGCAATGCCAGCTGGGCATTTGCTATATGTTGGGCGAGGGAATTGAAGCGGACGAAGAAATGGCCGCATACTGGCTTACGATGTCCGCCCTGCAGGGCAACAGCGAGGCGCAGTATCAGCTGGGCAACTGCTGTATGTTAGGAACCGGCGTGCCCACTGACGAAAATGAAGCGGTAAAATGGTATATTAAGGCGGCCGAGCAGGGTCATGCTTATGCACAATATAATCTGGCGATTCACTATATTTATGGTGAAGAGGCGGATTATGACACAGGCATAAAATGGTGCGTGGCTTCTGCAGAGCAAAACAATTTCTACGCGCAGTATTTGCTTGGCATTTGCTATTTTCAAGGAATCGGCGTTGAAGAAAATTTCGAGGAAGGCATAAATTGGCTGAGAAGAGCTGCGGAACTGGGCTATGAAGACGCGCAGGATTTGCTCAGCATGTTCGGGGACTAATCTTTTTTCGTTTCTTTAGCGGTGTGGAGTGGATACCGCTCAGATATCTTCTAAACATGAAACCGAAAGATGGGAAAAAATGAAAAGATTTTTCTGCGCCTTGTTTATTGCGCTTATTCTTCTTTCCGCGTGTGTGCTTTTCGCGTTTGCCGAGGAGCCTGTAACCACGACTGTGATGGTATATATGTGCGGAAGCAATCTGGAAAGCCGGGAAGGACTGGCGACAAAAGATGTGTTTGAGATGATAGAATCGGGCTACGATACCGACTACACCGATGTATATCTGATGACCGGCGGCACAACAGCCTGGAGCATGTCGTCAATTGACGCCAAGTCCACCAGCATCTATCACATGAAAGGGAGCGGTATTAAGAATATATGGAAGGATGAAATGATGAACATGGGAAGCGGTGAAACGCTTCGCATGTTTCTTCAAACGGTATTTGAGCAAACGGACACGGATCAGTATATTTTGATTCTCTGGGATCACGGCGGCGGGCCTTTGAGCGGCGTTTGTCTGGATGAAAACTTTGACAACGATTATCTGTCTCTCTTTGAACTGCAGGAAGGTCTTTCCCAGAGCCCTTTTGCAGATCGAAAGCTGGATATTATCGGCTTTGACGCTTGTCTTATGAGCTCTGTTGAAACTGCATGGCTGGTTTCACCCTATGCAAAATACATGGTAGCTTCAGCGGAGCGAGAGCCCGGAAGCGGCTGGAATTATTCCTTCCTTGCGGGAATTGAATCGGATAAATCGTTGATTGATACGGGGAGAAGAATTATCGACGCCTATATTGGCAGCTTTCCTGCGGATTACGGAAGCCCGCTGACCCTCGCCATGACGGATCTTAGCGTGATAGAAGAAGTCATTTCGGAAATGAGCGTGTATTTTACAAGGATAAACAGCATTCTGAACGATAATTTGTTTCAGGATATCGCCGCTCTTCGTTACGGAGCACAAGGCTATGGCCGCGATTTTCGCGCCGTAGAATCCACAGATTACGATTTGGTAGACGTCGTCAGCTTTCTCAAGGCGTGCGAGAAGCATGATCTTCCCGTTGAAGATTCGCTGATGGATGCGATCAATAAAGCCGTGGTGGCAATTGGCAGCAATCTTGCGGATTCTGTTGGCTTGTCGGTGTATTTTCCCTATCACAATCAAAAAGAATACGCTTTGCTCGGAGAGAATTTTCTAAGCGATACACAGTTTTGCCCGGGATATGTGAAGTTTATCGATCATTTCCAGGCGTATCTGCATGGGGAAAAGATAATTGAATGGACGGGTCTTACGCCTGACATTGAACGGAGAGGCGAAGGGTTTGAAATTTCTCTTGCGCTTACGGAAAGCCAAAGAGAGGATATGGTTTCCGCACGTTTGGTTTTGCTGGATTCGATGATTCCTGCTGAAAGTGTGAATTGCAGCTATAAAAAGGTATTCTCGGTTTCAGATATAGCGGATCGCGCCGACGGCATCAGCGCGGAATATCATGATGAGAACCTCGTCTTTAGCTATACCGAAAAAAGCGGAGCGAAAAACGATATCGGGCCGATTGAATTTATTGTCAACGACGACGGCGAATATCAATTGGATGTGCTGGCGTCCAATCTCACGGAGATTGGAGAAGCTTCCTATGATGATCCCGGTCTTAGCCGCATGATGCGCCTGATTCTTTCGCCGCCTGATGAAACCGGGGAATGCGTCATTCGGTCTGTGCTGGTTTACGACAGCGCTCTCAACCGCTTTACCAACCGTACTGGCGACACGATTGAAAACTATAAATTTCTTCACTTTTTGAGTTATCAGCGTTTTTTGACCAAAGAAGACGGTATGATTCTCCCTTATGAGGCGTGGGGAATTTATGGAAACGACGCGGATGGAATTTCCCGGCCGATCATTGCGATAGCGGACGCGCACATTGCTTCTGCGCTCGATTGGCGTTTCTGTGTCAAAACGCAATATGGTATGCGGTATGCTGCGTTTGAAATTACGGATAGCCGCAACAACACCTTTCTGACGGAACCTGTATTGATAAGGCCGCTGACGGAAAGCACGCTTTATCATCAGAGAGCCAGCGTGAAAGGCATGCCGATTGAGTTTGAATTCCGCGCGGTTGCCGAATCGCCGTCCTCGGTGATTGTTTGGATGAATCTGACCAATTTGTCAGAGAAGGATACTCTCGTATTTAAGGTCAGAGACGTTCGGATAAACGGACAATTGATGGATTCGCATTATTCTCAAAATGTAGATTGGAACATGCGTATTGATTCCGGCGACGGCGGATATACACAGAGCGGAAGTCAAACGATCCTTTATGAAAGTGGAGGCAGGTTCTGGACTGTTGCTGCGCCGAAAGAAAAGGCAACTTTGTATATTGCAGTGCATTTTCGGACAATGATTGATATACTCCGCACAGGCCGAATGAGCGCTGTCAGCTTCAGTATTGATATCATTAATGATAAAACGGACAAATATCTGGGAGCGCTTGAGAATATTACGCTGAAGCCGGAGATATTTTTTCCCGACCTTTATGAGAATTATCGGTAATAAAGGCGTCTGACAGGAAAGCTCAATCAAAGTGCATTCTCTCTTCAAAGAATCCCGCAATCAGGAAAATTAGAATTTCCTGCGCTGTATAAAAGGAATCTCTTTCCGAAAAAAGGTAAGGATTCCTTTTTACAAAGGCGGGGGCATTGCTTACAGCATGCGTTTAAGCGATAAATTTGTTCGTAATGGTTGACAATCTTTAATCGAAAGCATCTTTTTTTACATATCCTTGCTTGCGGTTAAGCGAAGAAAAATATATAATCTTTCCAACAACTTTTAAGCGCGGTGCTGAGACGCCGGCAAGGTTTTCATAGAGACAATCACAGAACTGGCGGGAGGAACTCCCATGCCGGTTTTTTGTGAGGAAAAAATATGAAAAATCGCCTTGCCGCAGATCATTCGGCAGGGCTTTTTTGAGGGAGGAATGGATTTGCGTACCGTATATACCGGCGGCCAGGTCTTTTTAAAAGGCTCTCTCCAACAGTCGGATATCGCTGTTCAGAACGGAATTGTTGTTTCGATTGGCGAAGTATTTCCTTCGGAAGACGATACCGTTATCTCTCTTTCCGGCAAATACGTATTCCCCGGTTTCGCGGATGTGCATGTGCATTTCCGCGAGCCGGGTTTTTCTTATAAGGAAACGATTGAAACGGGTTCGAAGGCTGCGGCAGCCGGCGGCTATACGCTGGCAGGCACGATGCCGAATTTGAATCCCGCGCCGGATACAGTAGAAAACGTTCAAAAGCAGCTGGATCTGATTGAGAAAAACGCCGTGATCGACGTCGTCCCCTACGGCACAATTTCGATGGAAAGAAAGGGAAAAGCCCTTTCGGACATGGAGAGAATCGCAGACAAGGTCATCGGGTTTTCGGACGACGGATCGGGCGTTGATGATGAAAACGTCATAAAGGAAGCCATGAAAACGGCGAAAAAGCTTGGAAAGGTTATCGCCGCGCACAGCGAGGTGCTGTCCCTCGTAAACGGCGGACACGCGCACGACGGCGAGTTTGCAAAGAAAAACGGCATCAAACCCATTTCAAGCGAAAGCGAATGGAAGATGGTTGAGCGCGACATCGAATTTGTGAAGGAAATCGGCTCGAAGCATCATGTGTGCCACATTTCAACCAAGGAAACGGTGGAGCTCATTCGAAATGCGAGGAAAAATGGCGTGGATATCACCTGCGAAACCGCTCCGCACTACCTCATTATGAACGATTCCATGCTTAAAAACGAGGGCAGATACAAGATGAATCCGCCCATCCGCGCAGAGGAAGACCGGCTTGCGCTTGTAAACGGCCTTCTGGACGGCACAATCGGCATGATCGCCACCGACCACGCGCCGCATGCCGCGCATGAAAAGTCGGGAACTTTCGAAGAAAGCGCCATGGGCGTCACCGGCCTTGAATGCGCGTTTTCAATGATGTATACGCACTTTGTTTTAAAGGGCGTTCTGCCCCTTGAAAAGCTTATTGACCTTATGGCCTATGCGCCCCGCGAACGGTTCGGATTTGAGAAAAATGAAATCGCGGAAGGCAAAAAAGCCGATTTTACCGTGTTCGACCCGGAAATGACATGGACGGTCGAAGGCGAAAAACAAATCTCCCTTGGAAAATACACCCCCTTTGAGGGATGGACGGCTCAAGGCAAAATCGTAAGAACCGTACTCGGCGATAAAGTTGTGTTTGAAATATAGAAGCGGAGGAAAAAGCATATGCCCAAGCGCACCGACCTTAATAAAATTATGATCATCGGCTCCGGCCCCATCGTTATCGGCCAGGCTGCGGAATTCGACTATGCAGGCACGCAGGCCTGCCTTGCGCTCAAGGAAGAGGGATACGAGGTCGTTTTAGTAAACTCCAACCCCGCAACCATCATGACCGACACGACCATTGCGGATAAGGTCTATATGGAGCCGCTCACGCTTGAATACGTCGCGCGAATTCTCCGCTACGAGCGTCCCGACGCGATCATTCCCGGCATCGGCGGCCAGACGGGATTGAACCTTGCCATGCAGCTGGAGAAAAAGGGCGTTCTTAAGGAGTGCAGAACCCAGCTGCTCGGCACCAAGAGCGAATCCATCGAGCGCGCCGAGGACAGAGAGATGTTCAAGGAGCTTTGTCAGGAAATCGGCGAGCCCGTCATTCCCTCCAAAATTGCCTACAGCGTAGAGGAAATCAAACAGTCCGCGCTTGAAATCGGCTATCCTGTCGTTTTGCGCCCCGCCTTCACGCTGGGCGGCACGGGCGGCGGCTTTGTCTACACCGAAGCGGAAATGGAAGAAAAGGCTGAAAACGCCATCCGCATGAGCCCGGTTAATCAGGTGCTCGTTGAAAAGAGCGTCAAGGGCTATAAGGAAATCGAATTTGAGGTCATGCGCGACGGCGCGGACCACGCCATTCCGATCTGCGGCATGGAAAACATCGACCCCGTCGGCGTTCATACGGGAGACAGCGTGGTCGTCGCGCCCATTATGAGCCTGAATAAAGAAGACGAAACCATGCTCATGGAAAGCGCCCTTAAAATCATCCGCGCGCTCAAGATTGAAGGCGGCTGTAACGTTCAGTATGCCCTCAATCCCCATACGTCCGAATACTACGTCATCGAAGTCAACCCGCGCGTTTCCCGTTCTTCCGCGCTGGCGTCGAAGGCTTCCGGTTATCCCATCGCCCGCGTGACCGCGAAAATCGCCGTGGGCATGAATTTGAATGAAATCCCGATTGCCAACACCACGGCGGATTTCGTTCCGCGCCTCGATTACGTTGTCGCCAAGTACCCGCGCTTCCCGTTTGACAAGTTTGCCGACGCGGAAAACCGCTTAGGAACCCAGATGAAGGCCACCGGCGAAGTCATGGCCATCGGTTCCACCATCAGCGAGTGTCTGTTAAAGGCTGTTCGCTCCCTTGAAACCGGCGTTTGCCACCTGCATCTTAAAAAATTCGATGCCATGACGGTATCCGAAATCGAAGAGTACTTAAAAGAGTTCAGAGACGACACCCTCTTTGCCGTCGCCGAGCTTTTCAGACGCGGTGTTTCCGTGGAAAAGGCGCACGCGATCACCATGATCACGCCCCTGTTCCTTGAAACCATCGAAACCGCCGTCAAATACGAAAAGACCCTTATTGAAAACCCCATGAACGCGGACGTTCTTTTAGAGGCGAAAAAATTGGGCTTCGGCGACCAGTTCATCGCGCGCCTGTGGAATACGGACGAGCTCTCCGTATGGAAAGCGCGCAAGGAAAACGCCATTAAGCCCGTATACAAGATGGTTGACACCTGCCACACCGGCGCGTATATTCCGTATTTCTACTCCACCTATATGGGTGAAAATGAAGCCTTCGCAGACGATCGCGAAAAGGTTGTCGTTCTGGGCGCAGGCCCCATCCGCATCGGTCAGGGCGTAGAGTTCGACTATTCCTCCGTTCATGCGGTTACGACCATCCGCGAATCCGGCCGCGAAGCCATCATCATCAACAACAACCCCGAAACCGTTTCCACTGACTACACCACCGCCGACAAGCTCTACTTTGAGCCGCTCACGCCCGAAGACGTCATGAACGCCTTGGAGCATGAGAATGTAATGGACGTTATCGCGTCCTTGGGCGGTCAGACGGCCATCAACCTTGCAGAGCCTCTTCTGCGCCGCGGCGTAAACATCATCGGCACCGACGTGAACGCCATCGAACGCGCCGAGAACAGAGATTCCTTCGAAAAAATCCTGAAATCCTTAAATATTCCCCAGCCCGAAGGCCGCGCCGTCACCAATATTGAAGACGGCGTGAAGACCGCCGCCGAAATCGGATATCCGGTTCTCGTGCGCCCGAGCTTCGTTCTGGGCGGACGCGCCATGCAGATCGTCGCGGATGAGGAGCAGCTGAGACATTACCTCAAAACCGCCGTAGAAATCGACCAAGACAAGCCGGTTCTGGTTGACCACTACATTCTGGGCAAGGAGCTTGAAGTGGACGCCATCTGCGACGGACGCGACGTGTTCGTAGCCGGCATCATGGAGCTGGTCGAGCGCACCGGCATTCACTCCGGCGACTCCATCAGCGTTTACCCCTCCTTCAGCGTGTCTTCCGCCGTCAAGGGCAAGATTTTAGAATACGCCAAGAAGCTCGGAACGGGCCTTGGTATCGTGGGCCTTTACAACATCCAGTTCATCGTGGACAAATACGACCGCGTATACATCATCGAAGTCAATCCCCGCTCCTCCCGCACCGTGCCCTTCCTCTCGAAGGCCACCGGCTACCCCCTTGCCGACATTGCCACCCGCGCGATTTTGGGCGTAACCTTAAAAGAGCAGGGCATTTTTGACCTGTATCCCGAAGAGAAAAAGCGCTGGTACGTCAAGGCGCCCGTATTCTCCTTTAATAAGCTGCGCGGCATGGACGCGTACCTCTCGCCTGAAATGAAGTCCACCGGCGAAGCCATCGGTTACGACGACAAGCTGAACCGCGCGTTGTTCAAAGCCCTTCAGGCCAGCGGCATGACGCTTCAGAACTACGGAACGGTTTTGGCCACCATCGCGGACAAGGATAAACCCGAGGCTCTCGACCTTATCAAGCGCTTCTACAAATTGGGCTTTAACATCGAAGCGACGCAGGGAACGGCCGCCTACCTGAAAGAGCACGGCATCCGCACCCGCGTGCTGGAAAAGATTTCCTCCGGCTCCGACGATATCCCCAAGGCCATGCGCCAGGGTCACATCGCCTACGTCATCAACACGAGAAATGTCGGCCACGGCCACACGCTTGCCGACGGCAGCGAAATCAGAAAGCTCGCCATTGAAAACAGCGTGACCATTTTTACCTCTCTTGATACCGTGCGCGTGCTTCTGGATGTACTGGAAGAAACCACGATCAGCATTTCCACGATTGATCAGTAGAAACGTACAGCCAAAAGGCTTCCCCTCGAGGGGAAGCTGTCGCTGAAAGCGACTGATGAGGTGTCTTCTCGCAGGGAATATGATCGCTGTTTAACCAAGATCAAACTCCATCTCCACCTCATCCGTCTCGGCTGCGCCGAGCCACCTTCCCCTCGAGGGGAAGGCGAAAGCGGCGGAGCTTAAAGCAGCAATGGTTAAAAACGCACAATTCCGCAGCAGGGGACGGGTTTGACGTCCCGCACATTCCATTTTCACCAACCCACACAGGAGAAACACATGAAAGACACCCTCTTTACCGTAAAAACCAACCGCGAAATCGCGCGCGATACCTATGAAATGGCGCTTTCGGGCGACGCGGCGGACTGCATGCGCCCCGGCTCGTTTGTAAACGTGCATTTGGAATCCCTGTATTTGCGTCGTCCGATTTCTGTGTGCTCGGCGGACGAAAACAGCCTGATTCTCGTTTATAAGGTTGTAGGAAAAGGCACGGAAAAGATGAAAAACATGGTTCCGGGCGACTGCGTTTACTGCCTGACCGACCTCGGAAACGGTTTTGACACATCAAAATCCGGCGAAAAGCCCGTTTTAGTCGGCGGCGGAAGCGGCGTTGCGCCCCTTTTCGGCCTTGCAAAAAATCTTGTGAAAAAGGGCGTAAAGCCGGTGGTTGCGCTGGGCTTCAGAAGCGAAAAAGACGTTTATTACGCAGAGGAATTCAAATCGCTCGGCTGTGAGGTCATGATTTCCACCGAGGACGGAAGCTATGGAATCAAGGGCTTTGTGACGGATCATCTGCCGAAGGACGCCACCTTCCTCTACGCCTGCGGCCCCATGCCCATGCTGAACGCCGCAAGAAAGAACGTTTTCTGCGCCGGCGAATACAGCTTTGAAGCGCGCATGGCCTGCGGCTTCGGCGCATGCATGGGCTGCTCCATGGAAACAAAAATCGGCTTAAAGCGCGTCTGCAAGGACGGCCCGGTGTTTGACGGGGAGGTTATTGTATGGCCGTAATGAAAATCAATCTTTGCGGAATCGAAATCGAAAATCCCATCATTCCCGCCAGCGGCACCTACGGCTATGGCAAGGAATTTCACGAGCTTTACGACATCAACTGCTTGGGCACGTTCTCCTTTAAGGGAACGACGCTGTCTCCCCGCGCAGGAAATCCGCTTCCCAGAATCGCCGAATGCGACGGCGGCATGTTAAACGCCGTCGGCCTTCAGAATCCGGGCGTTGAAAAAGTCATCTCCGAAGAGCTTCCTTGGCTCAGAGAGCATTTTCACAAGCCCGTTATGGCAAATGTATCGGGCTTTTCCGTGGACGAATACGTTCGCGTGTGCGAGCTTCTGGACAAGGAAGACAATGTCGGCTGGCTCGAAGTCAATATCTCCTGCCCGAATGTGCACGGCGGCGGCATGAGCTTCGGAACGACCTGTGAAGGCGCGGCGGCTGTCACGAGCGCGGTCAAAAAGGTCACGAAAAAGCCCGTCATCGTAAAGCTGTCTCCGAACGTCACGGATATCGTTTCTATCGCCAAGGCCTGCGAGGACGCGGGCGCAGACGGACTTTCCCTGATCAATACCTTAATGGGCATGCGAATCGACATCAAAAACCGCCGCCCCATCATCAAAAACAAAACCGGCGGCGTGTCCGGCGGCTGCATTTTCCCGGTAGCCGTCCGCATGGTCTATCAGGTTTATGAAAATGTCAAAATTCCGATCGTCGGAATGGGCGGTATCGGCTCCGCCGAGGATGTTATCGAAATGATGCTGGCCGGCGCAACCGCCGTACAGGTGGGCGCGAAAAACTTAGTCGATCCGTGGGCCTGCCCCAAAATTATTAAGGACCTTCCGCGCGTAATGGACGCGCTTGGTATTCAAAATCTTACGGACATTATAGGAGGAGCGCATCAATGAACAGAGACGTCATCATCGCCTGCGACTTTCCCGGCATGAAAGAAACCCTTAGCTTCCTTGACCACTTTGAGGGCGAAAAACCGTATCTCAAGATCGGCATGGAGCTTTATTATGCCGCCGGCCCCGAAATCGTCCGCGAGATCAAAAAGCGCGGTCACAAAATCTTTTTAGACCTTAAGCTTCACGATATTCCCAACACCGTTAAGTCCGCCATGAAGGTTTTGAAGGACTTAAACGTTGACATGACGAACCTGCACGCAGGCGGCGGCATCCAGATGATGGAAGCGGCGCTTGAGGGTCTGACCCCGGCTTCGGGCGAGCGCCAGACGAAGCTCATCGCCGTCACCATGCTCACCTCCCTCACCAACGAGGCCATGAACAATGAGCTTCTGATTCCCGGAACCGTTCCCGAGACCGTTATGCACTACGCGGCAAATGCGAAAAAGGCGGGGCTTGACGGCATCGTCTGCTCGCCTCTCGAGTCTCCGATCGTTCACGAGAAAATCGCTCCCGACTTTATTACCGTAACCCCCGGCGTTCGCTTTGCCGGCGGCGACGTGGGCGACCAGAAGCGCGTCACCACGCCCGCCAAGGCCAAGGAGCTGGGAAGCAACTTCATCGTCGTAGGCCGTCCGATCACCAAGGCTGAAAATCCCGTAGAAGCATGGAAAATCTGCATGAAGGACTTCGCCGAATAAGAGATTAAGGAGATAAAGCAAATGAGCAATGTAGCCGTTACCATCGCAAATCACCTTCTTAGAATTCGCGCCGTATTTTTCCGCCCGCAGGAGCCCTTTACCTGGGCCAGCGGCATCAAATCCCCCGTATATTGCGACAACCGCCTGATCCTGACCGACCCCGAAGCCAGAGTCGCCGTTGAAACCGCCATCGCAGAAGAGGTCAAAAAGTCCTATCCCGACGCCGAGGTTCTCATGGGCACCTCCACCGCCGGCATTCCCCACGCAGCCATCGCCGCACACATGCTGAACATGCCCATGGGCTATGTCCGCTCCTCCGCCAAGGATCACGGCCGCCAGAACCGCATCGAAGGCAAGCTCCTTCCGGGACAAAAGGTCGTCGTCATTGAAGACCTCATTTCTACCGCAGGTTCCGCTATCGAGGTTGTAAACGCCCTTCGCGAAGCGGGCGCGGAGGTGCTCGGCATCGTATCCGTGTTCACCTACGGCATGAAGGCCGGCATTGAGAAGATGGAAAAGGCGAACGTCAAAAACGTTTCCCTCGTTTCCTTTGACGTAGTGGCCAAGGCAGCCGTCGAAATGGGCTACATTCAGCCCGAGGACGAAAAGAAGCTCCTCGCCTTCCGCGACAATCCCTCTGACGAAAGCTGGATGGAGGCATAAAATGAACGGAGTTAACGACATTCTGGATCTTTCGGTAGAGGAACTCGACGAGTTGCTTGCAACCGCCGAGGACATCACCGTAAATCCTCAAAAATACGCAAACCTCTTAAGAGGCAAAAAGCTTGCAACGCTCTTTTTCGAGCCCTCTACCCGCACCCGCTTATCCTTTGAAGCGGCTATGTACGAGCTGGGCGGAAATGTTTTGGGCTTTTCCGAGGCGCAGTCTTCTTCCGCTTCCAAGGGAGAAAGCGTCGCCGACACCGCGCGCACCGTTTCCTGCTATGCCGACATCATCGCCATGCGCCATCCCAAGGAGGGCGCGCCGAAGGTTGCCGACATGAACGCCTCCGTTCCGGTTATCAATGCGGGCGACGGCGGACACAACCACCCGACGCAGACGCTGGCCGATCTTCTCACCATCAAGCGCGAGAAGGGACGCCTCAATAATCTCACCATCGGCCTTTGCGGCGACCTCAAGTTCGGCCGCACCGTGCATTCCCTAATCGCCGCCATGAGCCGCTATGAAAACATTCATTTCGTGCTCATTTCGCCGGAGGAGCTGCGCCTGCCCGAATATGTGAAGGACGACTATTTTACAAACGGCGCCTGCACCTATGAAGAAACCCGCTCCTTAGAGAACGCCATGGGCAAGCTCGACATCCTCTACATGACCCGCGTTCAGAGGGAAAGATTCTTCAACGAAGAAGACTACGTTCGCTTAAAGGATACCTACATTCTGGATGAAGAAAAGATGGCGCTCGGAAAAGAAGATCTTGTCGTCATGCATCCGCTGCCCCGCGTAAACGAAATTTCCGTCAAGGTCGACAAAGACCCCAGAGCCTGCTACTTTAAGCAGGTTTTAAACGGAAAATACATGCGCATGGCGCTGATTTTAAAGCTCCTGGGGGTGAAAGCATGATTATCGGACAGATTAAGGACGGCATCGTACTTGACCACATCACCGCAGGCCGCGGCATGGAAATTTATAAGATTCTCCATCTGGACGAGCTCAACTGCACCGTCGCCATGATTAAAAACGCCGAATCCGTGAAGATGGGCAAAAAAGACATCATCAAAATCGGCGAGATCATCGACATCAATTTTGACGTTTTAGGCTATATCGATCCCGGCATCACCGTCAATTTCATCGAAAACGGCGAAAAGGTCAAGCGCCTCCATCTGACCCCGCCCACCACCATTTACGACGTCATCCGCTGCAAAAATCCCCGCTGTATCTCCTCCACCGAGCAGGAGCTCAGGCAGGAATTTAAGCTTACCGACCCCGCAAAGCGCATTTACCGCTGCGTATATTGCGACGCGGCGGCAAAGAAAGTCTGATGAAAGAAAAGAACACTCTTGGAATAAAGGATTTTTATTCCCGGAGTGTTCTTTGGCTTAAAAACGGAAAAATCTTCCTTTTGACAAACTCTTTTTGTCCGTTTTGCTTGACGGAAAAGCGTGCAAACGGTATACTATTGAATGGAATGTTATATATGTGAGAGGTGTGCAAATGGCGAAATATATTCTTTCTGCTTTTGCAGATGAAGCGGACAATAACCTTTTAGGGCAAATCGAAGCTTTGAAAAAAGCCGGAATCGCCGCCATTGAGCTTCGCGGCGTTAACGGGAAAAACGTAAAAGATCTTACCCTTGACGAGGCGAAGGAAATCAGGGAAACGCTGAACAAAGAAGGCATTTGCGTCTCCTCTATGGGCTCGCCCTTCGGAAAGATCTCCGTAAAGGACGATTTTGATGAACATTTTAGTCAGTTCAAGCACGCGCTCGAGCTTTGCAAGGCGCTGGGATGCGAGTATATGCGCATGTTCTCCTTCTATTATCCGAAGGACGAGAATCCCGCCGATTACAGAGCGATTGTCATTGAACGCCTTGAAAAAATGCTTTGCGCGGCGGAAGAAAAGGGCGTAAAGCTCTGCCACGAAAACGAAAAGGGCATTTACGGCGACACGGCGGAAAGATGTCTTGACTTAATTAACCATTTCGGCGGACGCTTAAAGTGCATCTTTGACCCGGCGAACTTCATTCAGTCCGGTGAAAAGCCGATTGAAAATTTCGCGCTTTTGAAACGTCACATCTTCTATATGCACATCAAGGACGCCCTTCTGGACGGCGGCGCTGTTGTCCCCTCCGGATGCGGCGACGGAAACATTCAGGATATTCTTTCGGGCCTTGCCGAGCGCGAAGGCGAAATGCTTCTCACGATCGAACCGCACCTTCGCGTGTTCTCCGGCCTTGAAAACCTGCAGGACGAGGAAGTTAAGCACAAATATTCCTATCCGGACAGCCAGACGGCGTTTCAGGCTGCGGCGGACGCGCTTAAAACCATTCTTTCAAACATCGGCTATGAGACAAAGAAAACAGGAGTGTGGACGAAAATGGATCAGGTAAGAGTCGGCATTATCGGTATCGGCAACATGGGTTCGGGACATGCGAAGAACATTCTGGCCGGCAAGGTAAACGGCATGGTTCTGACCGCCGTTGCAGACGTAAAAGAAGAAAGGCAGAACTGGGCAAATGAAAATCTGGAGGGCGTAAAGGTATTTAGTACCGCCTCCGAGCTCATGGACAGCGGCCTTGTGGACGCGGTCATCATCGCCACGCCCCACTACGATCATCCGGGCCTTGTAAAGGAAGCGCTTTCGAAGGGCCTTCACGCCATGAGCGAAAAGCCCGCCGGCGTTTACACCAAAGCCGTTCGCGAGCTCAATGAATACGCCGCCAAGTGCGACAAGATCTTCGCCATCATGTTCAACCAGCGCACCAACTGCGTATACAGAAAGATGAAGGAAATCGTCGAAAGCGGCGAAATGGGCGCAATCCGCCGCACCAACTGGCTGATTACGGACTGGTTCCGTTCCCAGAGCTACTATGACTCCGGCGCATGGCGCGCCACCTGGGGCGGAGAAGGCGGCGGCGTTCTTCTGAATCAGTGCCCCCACAATCTTGACCTGTGGCAGTGGATCTGCGGCATGCCCTCGAAGGTTCGCGCGTTCACCCACAACGGCAAGTGGCACGACATCGAGGTTGAAGACGACGTAACTGCATACGTAGAGTATCCCAACGGCGCAACCGGCGTATTCATCACCACTACCTCCGATTGCCCCGGCACCAACCGTCTGGAAATCGACCTTGACGGCGGTCAGCTGATCTGCGACGGCAGCAAGCTCATCATGAAAAAGCTGTCCATGGACATCAATGAATTCCACAAGACCTATAAAGGCGGTTTCGGCGGCCCCGAAGTGACTGAAATCGAAGTCGAAACCGACGGCCTCAACCCGCAGCATGTGGGCGTTCTTCAGCAGTTTACCGATAAAATCCTTGGCCGCGGCGAGCTCGTTGCGGGCGGCGAAGAGGGCATCAACGGCCTGACGATTTCCAACGCCATGCATCTTTCCAGCTGGCTTGACGAAACCATCACGCTTCCCATCGACGAGGATAAGTTCTTAGAGGAGCTCAATAAGCGCCGCGCGACCTCTCGCCTCAAGACCGGCGAGGGCGTTACCCTCGACACCGAAGGCACCTATGGAAGCGCGAAGTAATCAAAGGGGGATATCTTTATGATTCGCCTTGGCGTTTGCACAGACGTTGCAAACATAAATGAAATCGCCGAAATTGGCTTTGACTATCTGGAATACAATCTCGCAAAGCTTGCGGGCTTGACGGAAGAGGAATACCAAGAGGTCTGCGCGGTCGTGGACAATGCTCCCATCAAGGTGGAAGCCTGCAACTGCATGCTGCCCGGCGACATCAAGGTGGTCGGCGAGGAAGTCAATGCGCAGATCATCCACGATTATCTGGATCGAGCGTTTTCCCGCGCCCGGAGACTGGGCGTGAAGATTGTGGTGTTCGGAAGCGGCGGATCCCGCCGTGTGCCCGACGGCTTTGACACCGCAGTCGCATGGCGGCAGATTGGAAACTATCTGCGTATGGCGCAGCGCCATGCAATGGAAAACGACATTACCGTCGTTATCGAGCCCCTGCGCGCGGTCGAGTGCAACATCATGAACTATGTCTCCGAGGCAACGCTCATGGCTTCGCTCATTCAGATGCCCAATATCGCGGTTCTGGCGGACACCTATCATATGGCGATGGGCTCCGAGCCGTTAAGCGCGCTCACTATGGCGGGAAATCTGCTAAAGCACGTGCACATCGCCAATGCCATCGGCAGAAAATACCCCAAGGCGGGCGACGGCGAGCGCTATCAGGATATCTTCGAAACGCTTAAGGAAATCGGTTACGAAGGCAGAGTCAGCGTAGAAGCCGGCTGCAGCGATTTTTCCAATGATGCACGCGCGGCATACGAGGTATTAAACGCTGCCAGAGCGTAAAAAAGCACGATCTTCCCGGGCGGGAAGCGCTTTTGCGCCTCCCGCCCGAGGTATGCATCCGCGCTTTCAAGGCTTTCTTCGGAATGGAGCCGGCATACGCAAAAAGACCGGCTCAAACAAGCGATAAATTCGCCTTATAACCTTCTGAAAGCCAATATCCAACCCCGATCCCACGATCCAAAGGAGCAAATCCATGGTTTTTTCAAGCAACGCATTTTTGTTTTTCTTTCTGCCGATTGTTCTGGGCGTCTATTATATTTTTCGCAAAAACCGAACGGCTGCCAACAGCATCCTGACCATATTCAGCCTTCTTTTTTATGCGTGGGGCGAGCCCTCGTTTGTATTTGTCATGCTTTTAAGCATATTCATAAACTGGATTTTTGCGCTTGGAATCGATCATTACCGCGCCCGGACGCGCGCTGCGAAGGCCATTCTTTTCGCAAGCTGCGTAATGAACATAGGTCTATTGGGCGTGTTTAAATATACCTCGTTTATTGTCACGAACGTAAATAAGGCGTTTTCTGTGTCCATTCCCGATCCCGGTCTCGCGCTTCCGATCGGCATTTCCTTTTTCACATTTCAGGCGATGAGCTATGTGATTGACGTATACCGGGGAAAGGGAGAGGTTCAGAAAAATTTCATGGGCGTGTGCCTGTATATTTCCTTCTTCCCTCAGCTGATTGCAGGTCCCATCGTTAGATATCAGACGATTGCGGATGAAATTAAAAACAGACGGGAGACGCTGGACGACTTCTGCACAGGTCTCAGGCGTTTTCTGGTCGGTTTTGCAAAGAAAGCTATTCTTGCCAACAACCTTGCGCTGGTGGTGGATAAGGTGTTTGCCTATCCCCAGAGCGAAATTTCGGTTGCGCTTATGTGGTATGCAGCCATTGCGTATCTGATTCAGGTGTATTACGACTTTTCCGGCTATTCCGACATGGCCATCGGTCTTGGCAGAATGTTCGGCTTCCACTTCCTTGAAAACTTCAATTATCCCTTTCTTTCAAAGTCCGTGGCGGAATTCTGGCGCAGATGGCACATTTCGCTCACCACGTGGTTCCGCGATTATGTGTTTTTTCCGCTGGGCGGAAGCAGGGTCAAAACCGGCAGGCTCATATTCAATATGTTTGTCGTCTGGTCGTTAACCGGCCTCTGGCACGGCGCGGAGTGGACGTATCTTGTGTGGGGCGTCGGCTTTTTCCTTGTGCAGGTGATCGAGCGCTTGACCGGCGTCGGAAAGCATATGGAGAAAAAATGGTACGGGCATATTTACGCCATGTTTTTTGTGGTTGTGGTCACGGTGCTCATCCGTTCCGAAAGCATTGGCCATGCGCTTAACTACTATAAAGCCATGTTCTTCTTGGGCGGCTTGCCTGTCTGGAACACGCTTACCGGGATTTTCGCGCACGAATACGGCCTTTTCTTTGCTGTGTCCATCATTGTTTCGCTGCCCGTAGGGCCTTGGATAGAGAAAAAGCTGCATATTCCCGAGCCGGTCAGCGAAATTGTGCGCTTTTTGGGGCTTGCTGCCGTTACCGTCGTTGCAGTTTCCTATGTGATCGTCGGAAGCTATAATCCCTTTATTTATTTCAACTTCTGATTTGAGGATACGCCCTATGAGAAAATGGATGAACCGAATTCTGGCTATGCTTTTTCTTCTCTTTATTGCCGTCATGTTTTTAGTCACCATGGTGAAAGAAGGAGAGTTGTACGCCTACGGATTTTTTAAAAGCTATAAAAGCAAGCTAACGGAGGACGCGACATTGTTCGACGATCTTCGCGCGCGAATTTCAAAGCTCGAGTACAATACGCGCGAAAGGCTGTTTTTGAAAGACGAGATGCGCCTTTTAAACGCGCGCTTTCAGAAGCTGATCGGAAAAGACGTCTACGATGTAGGCGGAAAAGATACCATTCGCTTGACCAACGGCGCTTTTTATGATATGTTCACCCAAGAAAGCACCGATGAAAAAATGCTGGAGCTGATCGATTTTTCCAAAAAGCTGAAGGCGGACAAAAACATAGATACCGCTTTTGTGTACTGCCATTGCGGCGTGTATGAAGAAAACCTGCTGCCCGAAAAATACCGCGTGATGGACGGCAACAACGCCTTCGCCGACAGGGTTACCGAAACAATGGCGGCGTCCGGCATCAGCGTGACGGACAGCCGCGACGCATATGTTCGCGCAAATCTCGCGCCGGATCAGGCGATTATGTATTCCGACATTCATTGGACGCACAGAATGGCGCTTGAAACGGCGTATGATGCGGTTATCAATATGAATAAGGATCTGGGCTTGAACCTTGACGAAACCGCGCTTTTGTACGACCGGTTTACAGACGAGGTGCACGAGAAGCTCCTGCTGGGCGAAATCGGCGTGCGTCTGGGCGAAAACATCGTTCCCAAGGACGACGTTCACGTTCTGTATCCGAATTATGAAACGGATCTTATCTACAAATCCGAAAAGGACGGCGTGATAACGGAAAGAGCAGGCGCTTTTGAGGAAACGGTCGTCGAGCGCGATAAGCTTTCCTTGGATGGAGAAAACGATTATTCCATCACCGCCTATTATGTGTACGGCGACTATCTGGCGACCCTTCAGGTCGTCAATGAAAACGCGCCGGATAAGAGAGTTCTGGTCTTTAAGGACAGCTACGGAACGCCTGTCAGCGCATTTTTGACCCTTGCCGCGCGCGAGGTCGTATCTGTCGATCTTCGCTCCACCACGCTCAGCATAGAGGAAGTGGTGAATCAGGTAAACCCCGATGTTGTCGTGTTTGCATACAGTCAGCAGATGCTGCGTAAATTCGATTATGAGATTGCCGAATAAGGAGGACGCGCCAGGTGGACTTTTGTGAAAAGGTTTTATCGCGTGCCGGAGATGTTCGTATCATAAAAGGCGAGCCGCTTTCCAAGCATACCACTTTCCGCGTGGGCGGGCCTGCGGACTATATGGCTTTTCCGAAGGACGAAAGCGCGCTTGCGATTCTTTTTGAAATTGCAAAAAATGAAAGCTTGCCCGTCACCGTCATCGGCAACGGCAGCAACCTGATTGTGAAGGATAAGGGTATTCGCGGCCTTACGATTGTGCTTGGCGAGGAGTTTTCCGGGATTACAGTCAGCGATTATGAGATTACTGCATCGGCGGGCGAGCTGCTTTCCAAAATTGCGCGGACGGCCTATCAGCATTCGCTCACCGGCCTTGAATTTGCCTCCGGCATCCCGGGAAGCCTCGGCGGCGGCATGGCGATGAACGCAGGCGCATACGGCGGCCAGCTTTCGGACGTGTGCGTGAGCGCGCGCGTTTTCGATCCCGAAACCGGGGAAATCCGGGAATATGCGGCCAATGAACTGGAACTTGGCTATCGCACCAGCATGCTGCTTAAAACCGGCCGAATCGTCACAAGCGCAAAGTTTCGCCTGCACGCAGGCGACAAAGAGCAAATCCTAAAAACCATGGAGGATTTAAACGCCCGAAGACGCGAAAAGCAGCCGCTTGCCTACCCTAGCGCAGGAAGCACCTTCAAGCGCCCCGAGGGGTATTTCGCGGGCGCATTGATCGAAGGGGCGAATCTCAAGGGCGCGTCCGTCGGCGGCGCGCAGGTTTCGACGCTTCACGCAGGCTTCATCATCAACACGGGCGGCGCGACCGCGCAGGATATTTTGGATCTTATCAAGCATGTTCAGACGGTTGTTTTTGAAAAGCACGGCGTGAATTTGGAAACCGAAGTGCGCGTGCTGGGGGAATAAATGCGCGCGGCACAAGGCTTCCCCGGGAAGCAATGCAAGTGTGTTTGCTTTTAAGTTTATGACATTGCACCGGGAGGGAGCAAGACCCTATCCTACGGCAAAGTCGAACCTTACAGCGAAATTTTTTCTTACCCACAGAAAGGAAAACCCTCTATATGACATTTTCCGAAAGCGTAAAAACCGAGCTTTCCAATAAAGAATGCGCGTGGGACTGCTGCGCCCGCGCGGAACTGGCGACTGCGCTTTTGCTGTCGGGCGGCGTGGCGTTTCGAGGATTTGGCAAATACGGCCTTTCCATTTCGACCGAACACATGGCTGCGGCGAAGTATTATTTCGGCACGCTTCGCCATTTTTTCGGCGTGGTGTGCGAGATCAGAACGCTGAAAACCGCGCGGCTTGGCGAGCACACGCGTTATCTGCTCACCTTCCCGGACGACAGCGTGGACAGAATGCTGGACGAATTAAAGCTGAGGGATGAAAACGGCCTGTTTGGCATAACATCTGCGCCGCATCCTGAAATTTTCGAAAAAAACTGCTGCGCGCACGCGCTTTTAAAAAGCGCGTTTCTCACCTCCGGCACGCTTTCCAGCCCCGAGCGCGGGTATGATTTTTCCATTACCGCCGGCAACGAGGAAATCGCAGGCTCGATTGAGGGCGTGATGAAGGGCTTTGGCCTGAGCGCGGGCGTGAGCAAAAGAAAGGCGCAGTTTGCGGTTTACCTCAAAAACGCCGAGGACATCAGCGAAATGCTGACCCGAATCGGCGCGCATGCGGCGGTTTTGTCGCTTGAAAACACGCGCATTTTGAAAGAGCTTAGAAACAACGTAAACCGCCTCGCCAACTGCGACAGCAACAATATTGACCGAACGATAAAAACCGCGCAGACGCAGATTGAGGATATCGAATATATCGACGCGCATCTGGGCATTGAAAAGCTGCCTCCGCCGATAAAGGAAATCGCAAATCTAAGGCTCATGGAACCCAACGCTTCATTGGCGGAACTTGGCGAAATGTGCTCACCGCCCATCGGAAAATCGGGCGTGAACAATAGAATAAGAAGACTTATCGAAATTGCACGAACGCTGAAGGAGGGAAAACCATAATGATTTTACAGTCTTACGTCGTATCGTCTCTTGAAAAAGTGTTCCCGGACGAGGCGCCGCGCGCATTTGACGGGCGTGTGGAGGGCTTCAAAAATGAAAATGTGTCCTTCCAGATTTCTTGGAAAATCGATGGCGCGCCCTGCACGCGCGAATATTTCAAGCTTAAAGTGGAATCTCCTGTTTCTGCATATATTCGCGTGCGCAAGGTTCGGTTTGTGCCGGTATTGTACCCGACGCGGCCGGATGCGGACGACAACTATCTTAGAAAAACTCCGGGTCTTTATCCCGACCCGATCACGGATGAAACGGATATGCGCTTTGCCGCGTTCGCGGATCACTATGAAAGCGCGTGGTTCGATGTGGATTGCCCGGACGATATTCCCGCGGGCGAATATCCGATCAATATCATTCTTGCGCCGCAGGACGGAACCGAGGAAACGGTTTTAAACGTCGTTTATACGCGCCTTGACGCGTCCCTTCCCAAGCAGGCGCTCATTCACACCAAGTGGTTCCATTACGACGGCCTTTGCGACCGCTATGATGTGGAGATGTTCTCTGAAAAATGGTGGGAGATTCTCAAAAACTATGTGACCGTATTTGCGAAGCGCACCATGAATTGTCTTCTGACGCCCATCCACACGCCGCCTCTTGATACGGCGGTAGGCGGGGAAAGACGCACCTGCCAGCTGATCGACGTCAAAAAAACCGAATCCGGCTATGAATTTGGGTTTGAAAAGTTCGAAAGATTCATTGCGCTTGCTCAGGAATGCGGCGTTGAATATTTTGAAATGGCGCACCTTTTCAGCCAGTGGGGCGCGGCGCATGCGCCTAAGATCGTTGCCGATGTAAACGGCGAGAAAAAACGAATTTTCGGCTGGGAAACCGAGGCTACGGGCGAGGAATATGTTGCGTTCTTAAACCAGTATCTAACTCAGCTGGTTGGTAAAATTGACGAGCTCGGCATCCGCGAAAAGTGCCTTTTCCATATTTCGGACGAACCCAATTCCACTATGATCGACAATTACATGAAGGCGCGCCTTGCCGTAAAGGAAAAGCTTGAGGGCTTCCCCATAATGGATGCGCTTTCCGATATTGAGCTTTATAAGTCCGGCGCGGTTCAGAATCCGATTCCCTCAAACAACCACATCAAGCCGTTTTTGGAGGAAAAGGTGCCCAATCTCTGGACATACTACTGCGTTGGCCAGTACAAGGACGTAGCGAATACCTTTATTGCCATGCCCGGTCAGAGAACCCGCATTTTGGGCTTGCAGATGTTCAAATACGACATCAAGGGCTTTTTGCAGTGGGGTTTCAATTTCTATAACAGTGAGGGCTCCACTCATGCGGTCAATCCCTTCCTGACCACCGACGGCGACGGCTTCACGCCGGCGGGAGACTGCTTCCAGGTCTATCCCGGCGAAGGCGGAAAACCCATCGAATCGGTTCGCGTCATGCATATGAACGAGGCGATTTACGATATGCGCGCGCTTCAGATGCTTGCGTCCCTCATCGGAAAGGACGAGGCGGTAAAGCTCATCGAGGAAAACATCGAGCCCATCGAGTTCGACGTTTATCCCAAGAGCGCGAGCTATCTTCTGGAAACCAGAAAGCGCATCAACCGCGCGATTATTGAAAACCTGAAAAAATAAGGACTGAAACTCACAAAATGTCGTACTTCCTTACTGAAATTAAGAAAATCACATTAAAACAGCTTCTTCTGAACGCTCTGGGCGGCGCGATTCTGGGCGCAGGCCTTATGGAAATTCACTCCGTTGCGCATGTCACCGAGGGCGGCGCGCTGGGGCTTACACTGCTTTTAGACATCTGGTTCGGTTTTTCGCCTGCGTGGACGAGCATTATCTTAAACGTCGCTTTTTACGCCTTCGGCATTAAGATGTTCGGAATCCCGTTTGTCGCCTATTCTCTGGCGGCGGCGGGCGCGTTCTCCGGCGCATATGCCTTTTGCGAGCTGTTCCCGCCCGTATGGCCCCAAATTGCGGATTTACCCTTTTTGGCGGCCATCATCGGCGCGGTGTTTGTGGGCGTTGGCGTAGGGCTGTGCGTGAAAGCCGGCGGCGCGCCGTCGGGCGACGACGCGTTTGCCATGTCCATGGCGAAGATCACAAAAATCGACATCCAGTGGATGTATATGGCGACGGACCTTCTCGTTCTTGCGCTTTCCCTGACCTGCATTCCGCTTAAAAACGTATTATGCTCTCTGGTAACGGTCATCCTTTCCGGGCAGATTATCGGCGTGATACAGAAAATGGGGAAGAGGAAAGATACGTAGAAAACAAAATGCAACAAAAAAGCGACTGCCTTATGAGCGGTCGCTTTTTTGCGTTCTGAAATCATGAATGCGTCCGATTTCAGCGGAAAGCTTCATTAAGCTTTGAAAAGCTGATGTCCGGCTGAATCGAAAGCCCCTCCAGCGTGCCTAAGTACGCGTCGTTTTCTCCGGCGTACAAGGACATGCTGAATTCTATGTCCTTAATGAAGCCCTGATCCCGTCCGGCTTCAAACGTATCTACAATGGAAAGCCCCTCAGACGCACAAACCGTCTTTCCGGGTTCGACCTTCCAGCGGCTCATGACGGAGACGTTGGACGCAATTTCAATCTTTTTTCCGTTCAGCTGGATACTTTCAATATTGAACGAATACATGTCCTCTTCTTCCCGATTTGTTACTTCGAACATCAAAAGCACATCGTACGGCGAAGTCGCGATGAATTTTACCGAAATATCTATTCGCGGCGCGGGCAATTCGAATTTTTTCTGATAGAGAACCGTTTCTTCAAGAGGCCTTACCAGAGTCAGCCCCGTTGTAAACGTGTTGTTCTGGCTGTCTGTGATTTCGAAGGCTGCGAATCGGAGCTCTTTATGCGTTTCCTGATTGATGATAAAACTCCACTCGCTGTCGGATACGGCGGAATAGTTTGCGTAAACAGGCAGGGCGTCCTTATAATTTTTGTTCCACCGATCATACGCAAGAAGAAGCCCGTTTTCTTCCGTCATTACACGCAGATAGTTTATGAAATGCAGGTATTTGTAGTTGTCCGGCGAATCGTCCGAACGCGTGGTAAACGTATCCGTCACGCTGTCGTAGGTTTGAATCGATTTAAGGCGCATGTCGCCCTTTTCATCGGGAGCGGACAGCGTGAAATGCATCATATGGCTTACGCCCGGTTCATCGTGCGCCGCTTGATTGGCGTAGGCGCTTTTCACATTTGCCGCCAGCGCCGAAACCTGATATTCTCCCGAATCGAGAATCAGAAACGGAATCGCATTCGAACGGCTCATAAGGCCGTTTTCTGTTTCAAATTCAAAAACGAGGCATTCGTCTGAGTATTTGGCGCTGATCGAGCCGTCCGGCTCTTTTTTTACGTTTGCCGAACCGTATATCTTTTCATAATATGCGTTTGAGCTGCCCGGAGCGAAGGTTGAGTCAAACACTACCAGCTTTGCCGATACCATGTCCTCGGCCTGCTCCTTGGTCAAATCAAGCTGTACCTTAAATCCGTCTCCTTCCCGTGTCACCGTGGGATACAGCCCGCGCCAGTCAACCGCCTGTTCGCCGGTTAAGTATTTCTGGAATTTCTTTATGTAGTTCGTATATCCCTTGCAGAAATCCAGCTCGTCTAAAAACCGGCTGCCGGTTTTCTCGTATGCAAGCTGATTAAAATAGGGGAAATAAATCGACAGTCCGTGGCTGTCCTCGTGATTGCTTCGGTTGTACAAAATGGCTTTGTCAAGCGCCGCGCGCAGGTTTTCGCTGGACATGGATTCATATTTTCCATACGAATTGAGAAGACTTACGATGTCCACAAGATCGTAGTCCGTGCTTTCCTCCGCGCGGTAATCGCGCCCGAAGCCCTGCGCGTAGTGGCGCAGCGCGGACATTTCCTGAAAGATTTTTTCCGTCATTTCCGCGCTGATTCCTTCAAAAAACGCGTCCATTTCTTCTACGACGCCTTGGATTTCCGAAAGATTGATCAAAGACAGCGTCAGAACGCCTGCGTGATCCTCGGGAAAGCTGTCGATGTATTTGTCTACAATCCTGCGCCCGGTGTCTGCCAAAGATGCGTCCATTTCAATTCCGTTTAAAAACGAATAATCCCAGCCGGAAGCCGGCTCGCGCTCCTCCGAAGCGATCAGATAATCGGCACGATCAGACAGCATCCATGCCGTTTCAACAGAGCCCATGAGACATGCGTCAAAGCCGATAGCGTCAAGCTTTCTGTCGGCAAAAACGCTTGCGTCAATGCCGCTTATAAGCTCCGTCATCGTAAGAGAGTCGTTTTTAAAGTTTTCGTCCCAGCAAACGCCCTTGACCGGGCCGCCGCCGTGATCCCAGAAGATCAGCATATATCTGTCCGTTTGAAATTCTTCGTAAACGATGTCAAGAAGCAGGCGGAGAGTATCGCTCTGACCCATATTGAGCGCGTCGCAGCTGTATATTTCCTTGGGATTTCCGCTTCCGCGAAGGCGATAGACGCCTGTCCTGTCTGGGTCGAAGGCGCCGATGTCCCATCGTTTGGAGCCGCCCGTCATTACGACGACGTTTGTGTATTTGGAATTATACCCCGACTCCATCATTTCAAAAATGTCGTTCGTCGCCTGTCCGTACTGGCTTTCCAGATTGCTTCCGCACATGTACACGATGACCGTGGTGGTCGGAAGAGCTTCCGCGCGGCTGTTTATCTGTGCGCACGCAAAAAACAGGATCGCCATCACAAGTACGACAAACCACTTTTTCATCGCCCAATTTCTCCTTTTGTGTGGAATTCCTTTTACGATTTCAGCGCTTCAAGAAGCGCTTCCACCATTGCCATCGCTTCTGTATCGCCCTGCTCGGCGGCGCGTTTAAACCATTCAAGCGCCATTTGGATATTCTGCTCGACGCCCTCTCCATAAAGATAGCTGACCCCCATCATATACTGCGCGTCCACATCGCCCTGCTGCGCCGCCTTTTCAAACCAGTATACGGATAATGCGCTGTCCGGCTCGACGCCGATTCCGTGTGCGTAGCAGTATGCCAGCCTAACCTGCGCATCCAAATATCCTTGCTCAGCTGCTGCCTTATACCACCCAGCGCTCTCTTCCGCGCTTTGTTGAACACCCAGTCCGTCGGCATAGCATATTCCAAGATAATACTGCGCGAGATCGTCGCCAAGCTCGGCGGCGGCTTTGAACAGCTGCGCCGCCCGTTCATAATCCTGAGGTATCCCCTTGCCGCTAAACGCATAAACGCCCAGATTGACCATCGCTTCTGCGTGCCCCTGTTCGGCAGCCAGATTAAACCAGTAAGCGGCCTTTGCATCATTCTGAGGCGCGCCGTCGCCGAAGCAAAAGCACAAGCCAATATTGTATTGCGCTTTTGCGTCGCCCTGAAGAGCCGCCTGCTCAAACCAATATGCGGCTTTTTCTAAATCCTGATTGACGCCCTTTCCCTGCATATAGTATGCGCCCAAGTTATACTGCGCGTCTGCGTCGCCCTTTAGCGCCGCCTGCTCATACCAATGGGCTGCTTTGACAAGATCCCGCTCTACGCCGATTCCGTGCGAGTAGCATACGGCCAGATTGTACTGCGCACGCGTATCGCCCTGCGCGGCGGCTGAATAAAACCACTGAGCCGCCTTGACAAAATCCTGCTCTACGCCGTCTCCGAAGTAATACTTAAGACCCAGCGCGTTCTTCGCGCCCGCATCCGTCTGCGCAGCTGCCTGCTCAAACCACTTTGCCGCCTGCGCATTGTCCTGATTAACGCCAAGGCCCTTGCTGAAGCAGTAGCCCATAGCGTACAGCGCGTCGGTCAGATTCTGCTTGGCTGCTTTTTCAAACCATTCAACGGCGGTTTCATAATTCTGCTTAACGCCTTTGCCGTTATAATAGCACATTCCGAGCTGGTACTGCGCTTTTGCATAATTCTGCTCTGCGGCTTTTGTGAACCACTGGGCGGATTTGTCGTAGTCAACGTCTGCGCCGTGTCCCTCAAAGAAGCACACGCCCAGCATATACTGCGCTTCCGCCTGCCCCTGCTCGGCAGCCTGACGGTACAGATGAATCGCCTTTTCGTAATCCTGCTCAAGTCCGTCGCCGTAATAATATCGGTCCGCCTGTTTTTTCTGCGCGTCCGGGCTTTGAGGAGACAGAGAAAGGGAGACAATTGTCACCTCGTCTTGATGACGGTTTGTTTCAGCGCCGTTTTCTTCAAGCTTCATCTTTCCGGCTGTATCTTCGCCTGACACCTGCATAAACCAATAGGTCGCCTGCTCCTTGTCCTCCTGTACGCCGCGTCCGTAATAATAACACGTGCCCAGATTATACTGCGCTTCTGTATTTCCCTGCTCCGCCGCCAGCCGATACCATTTTACTGCTTCTGCAAAATCCTGCGTAACGCCGTCTCCGTTATAGTAGCAGTTTCCAAGGCTTTTCTGCGCATCCGGATAATTCTGCTCCGCTGCAAGGCGATACCACTTGAGCGCCTCCTGATAATCCTTATGAACACCGTGTCCGTTATGGTAGCAAATGCCCAGACATTCCTGCGCTTCGGCGTATCCCTGCTCCGCCGCAAGTCTGTACCACTTTACCGCCTCTTCTTTGTTTATTTCAACGCCTTTTCCGTGATAATACGCGTTGCCCAAGGCGCATTGTGCATCGGAAAGCCCCTGCTCTGCCGCCAGCAGATACAGTTCGGCTGCTTTTTTTCTATCTTGCTCAACGCCGTGGCCTTTACTGTAGCATACGCCAAGATTAAACTGCGCCCTTGCGATTCCCTGATTTGCGGCGGCTTCAAAAAGCTGGGCGGCTCTTTCAAAATCCTGTTTGATATATCCCTCATAGCAGTATACGCCCAGGCTATACTGCGCCCTTGCTACCCCCTGCGCCGCCGCCAGCTCCAACCATTCGGCGGCGCGCGCCCGGTTCTGCGCTACGCCTCTTCCCTCATCATAGCATATTGCAATGTTATACTGCGCCTTCGCATTGCCCTGCATGGCTGCCTGCTCGTACCAATACGCCGCCAGCTCGTCATTTTTTGAAACGCCGCGTCCTTCGGAATAGAAAACGCCGATCATAAACTGCGCTTCGTCGTCTCCCTGCTCCGCAGCAGCCATATACCATTTGGCTGCTTTTTCATCGCTTTGCTCTACGCCGATTCCCTCATCATAAAAATAGCCAATGTAGTACTGCGCGCTCACATGCCCCTGCTCTGCCGCTTTTTCAAACCAGTATGCGGCCTGATTAAGGTCTTCCTGCGTGCCCGTTCCCAAATACAGGCAAGCGCCCCAGTTATACTGCGCATAAGCGTCGCCCAGATGCGCGGACCTTTCAAAGCATTCGGCTGCCTGCTGATCGCTTTGGGGAAAGCCCAGTCCGTACAAATAGCAAATACCAAGATTATATATCGCCTTGGCGTGTCCGCTTTCCGCTGCCAGGGCGAACCATTCGGCGGCGCGCTCATAGCTTTGCTCAACCCCGTCGCCGTTCACATAACGGATGCCCAAGGCATACTGCGCTTCTGCATCCATGGCGGGCGCTTCTTCGGCATACGCCGGGCGGCATATAAGCACGAAAAGCATTATCACAAGCAGGAATTTTTTCATACAGACACATCCTTTAGGCGCTTGAAATCGATGATACAGAAAGTTTAGCACACATAAAGAGGGGATGTCAACAACGCATAAATTTCGCGCCGGGGGAACAGACAGGAAGCAAGAGAAAAGCCGCCCGGCAAAGGGCGGCTTTGAATTTATGCCTTATACGAGGCGGATGGTTACGATTTCGTAGGGCTTCATGGTGAGAGTCAGCTTGCCGTTTTCGAATTTGGCTTCGCTTTCGTCGTCTTCCATGAGAGAGGTGAAGACGGCCTTTTCGAAGGGAGCGGAAACGGTCAGGGTGACATTTGAACGCTTTCCGAAGCATTCGTACATTCTTAAGATGGTTCCTTCGCCGTGCAGCGCGCCCTTGACCGTTTCGATCATGACGTTTTCCTGATCGACGGATGCAAAGGCGGGGGCGATGCAGCTGTTTTCGCCGCCTTTTGCGCTTTCGCTGTCCACGGGAATGTTCATCTCATACGCAGCCTTGGGCACGTTTGCATATCTCCAGTCGCCCGCGTGCGGGTAGATGGCATAGGTGAACTCGTGCTCTTCCTGATCCGCCGTCGGGTCGGGATCGGTGGCGGATTTCACAAGGGTGAGCGCAATGCTGTTTTCATCGACGGAATAGCCGTACTTGCAGTCGTTCATAATGGCTACGCCGTAGCCGGGCTCGCTGACGTCGGCCCACTTATGGGCGCAGACTTCAAAGCGGGCAACGTCCCAAGAGGTGTTTTTGTGGGTGGCGCGCTTCACGTTTCCGTACTGGATGTCAAACTGCGCGTCGTTGTAGAATACGTCCACGGGGAAATGCGCCTTTAACAGACCGTGCGGCTCCTTCCAGTCGACATGGGTCTTAAAGTCGATCTTTCTAAGGTCGGCATAGAAGATAACATCCTGCGTGATGACGCTCATGGAGGTTAAGTACTTCATGCGCACGACGGAAACGACCGGGCCCTCTGCTACCTTTTCGACGGAAATCAGCTTGTCCATGTCCCAGTGCTTTTCATCGTAGTAAATGTTGATGTCCCATGCGTCGTAGTTATGCGGGCGGTTTTCGTAGTGAACGAGCTTGTTGAGAGAGGCGCCCTTCTTTACGACCTCGCGTCCGTTTTCCTTGTCAAACAGGCTTACGATTTCGCCCATCTCGTTAAAAGCGCCCTTGAAGAACGGGGTTTCAAAGCACTTTTCGCATGCATGAACGCGCGCAGGCGCTTCCTCTCCGTACACATACCACATGTGGGTTGCGCCCATGGGAGCAAGAGATTTGACGAAGGACACGCACTTGCCTTCCACGCGCTGAACCGGGAAAATTTCGCCCATGATGTTTTTAAGGCCGGTAACGCCCTCGGGCGCGTCGAACCAGACGACGTCGCTTCGCTCGTGGGACAGAGAGTTGAAAAATACCTTGTCGCCCGCGGCGTCCAACATGATCGCATCCATGGCGGCTGCGCGAAGACGGCTTACGCGCTTAAACAGATCCGCATACGTCTCGTTGGAATCGGTGTATACCTTGTGGATAGAGGAGCCGGGCAGGATGTCGTGGAACTGAAGGGTCAGCATGCTGCGCCAGATTTCGCGAAGCTCGTCCTGCGGATAGGAAACGCCTTTCTTTTCGGCGATGGAAAGCCAGAATTCGACGTCGCGCAGGGCGATTTCGAGCTTTCTGTTGTTTCTCTTGTTTCTGCCCTGAGAGGTATAGGTGCCTCTGTGGTATTCCAGATACAATTCGCCCGACCACTTGGGAAGGTTCTTTTTGCCCTCTACGCGCTTTTCAAGGCTTTCAAAGAAGTCGCGCGAGAAGGTTTGTTTGACGGCGGGCATCCGGCAGACGGGATTTGCCATGCGGCGCGCGTTTTCGATCATATATTCCGTCGTTCCGCCGCCGCCGTCGCCGAAGCCGTAGGACATGATGTAGTGGTTGTCAACGCCCTTTTGCTGGAAGCGCTGCCAGCCGCCCTTGACCTGGCTGGGGTTCAGCATGGAATTATAGGTGGTGAAGTAGGCAAGGTCGGTGTTTGCGTCGCCGCCGAAATCGCGGGAGGGGGTGAAGTGGGTGAGCACTTCGCTTCCGTCGATGCCCTTCCACATGAAGGTGTCGTAGGGAGACAGGTTAAATTCGCTCCAGGAAAGCTTTGAGGTGAGGAAGTAATCGATCTTCGATTTTTTGAGAATCTGGGGAAGCGCGGCGGAGTAGCCGAATACGTCGGGCAGCCACAGAACCTTGCTTCTTTTGCCAAACTCGGTTTCGAAGAATTCGTTACCGTACAGGAACTGGCGAACGAGCGCTTCGCCGCCGGACAGATTGCAGTCGGCTTCGACCCACATGCCGCCTTCGGGCTCCCATTGGCCGCGCTTGACGGCTTCCTTGATGCGCTCGAAAAGCTCCGGCTGATCTTCCTTTACGAACTGATACAGCTGAGGCTGGGAGGACATGAATTTAAAATCAGGATACTGCTCCATGAGCTTCAGCATCGTGGAGAAGGAGCGCACGGCCTTGTGCCTCGTCTGATAGATGTCCCACAGCCATGCCACGTCGATGTGCGTGTGGCCGATTGCGTCGGCAACGGCCTCGGGCTCGACGTTTTCAAGGGGCTTATAGTAGTTTTCGCTTAAGAAATCGCGCGCATTCTTCACGGAGGCGTGGAAGGCCTCGGAGAAGGGAACGCGCAGATCCAAAAGATTGATCGCGTCGCTTAAAGTGCGAAGGGTGAGCTCTCTGTCGCGGTTTCCGTCCGGCAGCATGAGCGCGGCCTGATGGGGAACGGACATATCGTAGAAAAGCTGCTGAACGTCGTCCATCACGTCGATGACGGTCAGCTTCATGCGCGCGACCTTAAGGCCCGCCGCGCCGTTTGCGCCAAGGTGATACGCCTGCATGAAAATATCGAATTTTTCGCCGGGCTTTGCGGCATTCTGCAAAACCAGCTCCGTGTGGCGGGTGTCAAACGCCTGCTCGATTTTGCCGTTTACCCATACGACCACCTGCGGATGCGTGGCTTCCCACTCGCCCTCCATGCCGGTCAGCATGGAAAGACGAACCTGTCCCACATACCCCTCGGGAACGGTTACGGAAAATCTGAAATCGTACCAGTTGTCGCCCTGCGCCTGCGCCCAGAGGCCGCCGTTTTCAAACGGCGCAAATTCCTTGGAATCGCGGGGCGCAATCTCGATGTTTTCAATCATCGTGGATTTACGGATGCGAAGCGACCTTAAATCGCCCAGAATCTTGCGGACGCGCGCGTCCAGCTGATGAAGCTGCATGTGTTATTCTCCTTTATATGAAAAAATTATATCCTGTTTGTCCAAACGCCGGTAAAGCTGATTTCAGCCGGGCCGGTCATATATACGCTTCCCGAATCCGTCCATTCGATAAACAGATCGCCGCCGGGAAGGGAAACCGTTGCATATCTTGCGCACGCGCCGGCATACGCCGCGGCAACCAAGGTTGCGCACGCGCCGCTTCCGCAAGCCATGGTGGGGCCGCTTCCGCGCTCCCAGATGCGGGTTTTGAGGTGCGTGGAATCAATCACGCGGCAGAAGGACGCGTTTACCGACGTAACAAACGCCGGATTCGTTTCCGCAAACGGGCCGTCCGCAAAGAACTGAGAGTCGCTTTCCTGCGGCCTGTTAAGCGTCACCGCGTGGGGATTTCCAAGCGTAAGATACGTGAAATCCGCGCTTTTTCCGTCCGGGAAAACGAGGGTTTTCTTCTCCGGCGCAATCACCGGAACGCCCATTTCCACCTTCGCGCCGGTGGCTACGCCGCCCTCGATCACCATTTCAAGCTCTCTTAAGCCGCCGCCTGTCATAACGCGCATTTTTTCCTTTTTGCAGATGCCCGAATCGTACAGGTATTTTCCGACGCAGCGAATGCCGTTTCCGCACATTTTGCCTTCGCTTCCGTCCTTATTGAAAATGCGCATGCGCGCATCCGCGCCCTCTTCGGGCAGAATCAGAATCAGCCCGTCCGACCCAACGCCCGTGTGCGGCTTGGAAATTTCAATCGAAAGCGAAACCGGATCAATAGGCGCGGGATTTTTGAAGCAATCCACATACACATAATCGTTTCCGATGCCATGCATTTTGACAAATTCCATATACGTCTCCTTGACAAATTACTTTGCTTCTATTATAACTGTCAAAGATAGGTTCGGTCAATGGGGAGAGGAAATATTTTCGAAAAAGGGTACCGTTTTTGAAAACCGGTTGTTTTCTGTCGGCATTGTGGTATACTATTATAAGAAACAAAGGAGGAAAAACGCATGATCAAATACATCTGCTACCCCAAATGCACCACCTGCCAGAAGGCGCAAAAGTGGCTTGACGATCATGGAATTTCTTACGACCTTCGCGACATCAAGCTCGATCGACCGACGCTTTCGGAGCTTACCCAGTGGCACAAAAAAAGCGGGCTTCCTCTGAAAAAATTCTTTAACACCAGCGGGCTTCTCTATAAAGCGCTCGACCTTAAAAATAAATTACCCGGAATGACGGAGGAGGAAATGCTTTCGCTTCTTTCAACCGACGGCATGCTGGTCAAGCGCCCCCTCGTAATCGGAGACGATTTTGTTTTGGTCGGGTTCAAAGAGGCGGAATGGGCGGAGAAGATCAGATGATTTCAGATACGATAAACGGCGTTTCCCTTCGGATGAATACGTCGAAGGACCTGTTTTCCCCGGGCGGGCTTGACCTTGGCACGCGCGCGATGCTTGAGGTTCGGCCGGTTGAGGCGGGGGAGAAGGTTCTTGATCTTGGCTGCGGCGCGGGCTGGGTTGGGATTTATGCTTCGAAAATTGCGGGAGATAAAAACGTTGTGATGTGCGATGTGAATGAAAGCTGTGTTGCGTTTTCAAATCAAAACGCCGCTTTGAACGGCGTTTCTCCCAGAATCGTTCTTTCGGATGGGTTTTTGGGCTTGGACGAAACGGGATTTCACGTCATTTATTCCAATCCGCCTTATCAGACGGATTTCAAGGTGGCAAAGCACTTTATTGAAAAGGGCTTTAACCGTCTTGTGATCGGCGGGAAGATGGTGATGGTTGTAAAAAGGCGGGCGTGGTATGAAAACAAGCTGAAGGCGATCTTTGGCGGCTGCCGTATTTTTGAGAAATACGGGTATTTTGTGTTTATCGCCGAAAAGCGGAGCATGACGTATGCCGGGAAGAAGAAATAAACAATACGGACAGAACCGCGACAGAAAGTCGTCCCCTGCAAGATCAGCGTGTCGATCTCGCAGGGGACGACTTTTTAGTTTTACGAATGTGTTTTATAATGCTTGAAGCTCCGGCAGATTTTTGATATTTCCGACTCGCGCCAAGGTGAATTCGCGGATTCTGCACGCGGCTTCGGGCCATTCCTCGCGTGGCGCAAGCTTTTCTACGGCGGAATAGGGGGTTCTTGGGGCTTTCATCAGGATTCGCCTTGCCGCTTCCGAAAGGCTGTGCGCGCCGGGCGCACAGAAAGCGCATACGCAGCCGCCTTTTTGCGCGTCAAAGCGCAGCGCGGTTTTATCAGAGGGCGTACGGCAGACGACGCACTCTAAAACATTTGGAGAAAAGCCCGTTAAACGCCACAGCTGCATTTCAAACATCGCCGTTAAGAGGGGCGCGGGAAGCTCGGAATGCGTAAGGTATGCAAGCGCGTCCAGCGTCATTCGGAAAAGCGCCTCGTTCGGCTCGTCCTCTACGACGACTTCCGATAAAAGCTTGAGCCAGAACGCGCCGTGCAGGAGCCTGTCGTAATCGCTTCGAAGCTCAAAAAAGCCGTTTGTGATGCGCGCCTGCGTGACGGTTACGCGGTCTTTTACCCTCAAAAGCTGGTATTCGCCTGCGCAGAAGGGTTCCGCGGCGTTTAAAAGGGGCGATTTCGGCTTTCGGCATCCGCGCACGACTGCGTCGATACGCCCGTGCTCTGGCGTAAACAGCGTGACCATGCGGTCGTAGTCGCGCCAGTCCGCGCGGCGCAGAACGATGGCCGGCGTGGTTAAGGAGCTATTCATCCGTATAGCCGAGCGTTACGAGATCGCCTGCGCGGTTGCGCCAGTCCTCGCGCACCTTGACCCACAGCTTCAGCATGATGCGCGTGCCCATCATGCGCTCGATATCCACGCGGGCTTCTCTTCCGATCAGGCCCAGCATTGCGCCCTGTTTTCCGATGATGATGGATTTGTGGGCGGCGCGCTCGCAGTATACGTTTGCGTGGATTTCGGTCAGCTCGTCGGAGAGCTTTTTGATGGACAGCATTTCAACGCCAACGCCGTGCGGGATTTCGTCGTTTAGGTGACGAAGCGCCTTTTCGCGAATGATTTCCGCGCATAAAACGCGCTCGGGCTGGTCGGTAATCATGTCGTCGGGGAAATATTTCGGGCCTTCCGGCAGACAATCTGTGATCAGGCGCAGGAGCACATCCATATTTCTGCCTGTTTTTGCGGACACGGAAACCACCTGATCAAACGCGCTTGCGTCGATCTCGGCGAGCTTCGGCATGAGGTTTTCGGGCTTTACAAGGTCGGTTTTGTTGACGACCAGAAATTTCGGGCAGTTCATCGTCGCTACGTCTTTTAAAACGTCCATATCCGCCTTGCCGATTCTTTCCGCGTCCACAACGACCATGACCGCGTCAACGCCTTCGCGGGCGTCGGAGGCGGCTTTCATCATGAATTCGCCCAGCTTCGTTCTGGGTTTGTGGAGGCCGGGGGTATCGACAAACACGATCTGCGCGTTTTCAAACGTGGCGACGCCCAGAAGGCGGCTTCTGGTGGTCTGGGCTTTATTGGAGACGATTGCGACCTTTTCGCCGACAAAGCGGTTCATGATACTGGATTTTCCGACGTTCGGGCGGCCTAAAATCGCTACAAAGCCCGAGCGGAACGCATTGGTATTTTCCATCTTTATTCCTCCTGCACGTCGAGGTCTTCCGGGCCGAAGGATTCGGGCAGAAGCTCGGACAGCATTTTCGTTTTCCACGGCGCGTTTTTCCCGCCGACCATTACGACCATATCGCCGTCTTTGAACTCGTTTAAAACCTGACGGCAGATGCCGCAGGGCCATGCGTAGCCTTCGTCGGTTGTGATGGCGATTTTGGTGAACCTTCTTGCGCCTGCCATGAGGGCGTTTGAAACGGCGCAGCGCTCGGCGCAGATGGTCGCGCCGTAGGAGGCGTTTTCAAAGTTTGCGCCCTGAAATGTGCGTCCGTCTTCAGAAAGAAGGCACGCGCCGACGCGGAATTTCGAATAGGGAGAATAGGAAAAATCGAGCGCTTCGATGGCGAGCGACTGAAGAATTTCATTCGTCACGGGGGCGTCCTCCTTGCGGTAAAGCTGGATTTTTCGCATGGCTTTTTTTTCCATCTCGCGCATGATTCTCTTTTCCTCGTCCGTCATGTGGTCGTAGCCGAGCAGATGAAACATGGCGTGCGCGGTCAGGTAGCCGAGCTCGCGCTTGAACGAATGGCCGAATTGATTGGCCTGCTCCATGGCGCGTTGGGTGTTTAAAACGATATCGCCCAGAAAATAGCGATCAAATGCGGGATCATACGCTTTTTTCAGGCGTTTTTCGCTGTCCTTTGCCGTCTTGCCGGGGGCATAATGAATGCTTGGAAAGGACAAAACGTCTGTTTCTCTGTCTACGCCCCGCATTTCTCGGTTGATGTCTTTGATTTCCTCTCCCGTGACAAGCGTTACCGAAACATAGGCGTTTTCGACGCCCTCGATTTCAAGGCATGCGTCCGAGACCGCCTCGGCAAGCGCCCAGAACCCGTCCGGCGCAAGGGAGTATTCGTCGATGTCATCAATCAGACAGCGCGATTTTTTTGTGATTTCGGTCATTTTTCCTCCGTATTGGGCGTTTTGGCGTTCTCTTGCTTGAGAGAATCAGGCTCCTCAGGCTTTTCCTCCGCTTTTTCTTCCGGCTTTGTCTGGGCGCTTTCGGCCAGCGCGCGAATGCGGGTGCGCGGAATTTCAATGGAGGGATATTCGATTCTTTCATGGAATACGCCGCTTAACACCGTGTAGAACGACATGCAAATCTGGTCGATGTCGCTGTATGTCAGCTGGCAAGAATTCAGCTGACCGTCGTCGGCCTTCTGTCGGACGAGATTTCGGATGAGCTGATGAAGCTTTTCGGAATCGGGAGAAGGCATACTGCGCGCGGCGGCTTCAACCGTATCGGCCAGCATGACGATCGCGGCTTCGCGGGATACGGGGCGCGGGCCGTCGTAGCGGAAATCGTCCACGTTCACGTCGTCGCCGTTTTCCATACGGCTTTTGTTGTAGAAATACATAACCGGCGTATCGCCGTGGTGGCTTCTTACGATTTCAATGATGGGATCGGGAATGCGCTCTTTTAAGAGCATTGCGGCGCCGTCCTTAGGATGGGCGGTCAAAATGGCGGTGGACACGCGCGGGTCGGTGCGGTCGTGGGGGTTGTCGCCCATCTGATTTTCTTTGAAATAGCTGGGGCGCTTTAGCTTTCCTACGTCGTGGTAATACGCGCCGACGCGGGCGAGAAGCGCGTTCGCGCCGATTTCGCCGGCGGCGGCTTCGGCAAGGTTGGCGACGATAATGGAATGATGATAGGTGCCGGGGGCTTCCAGAAGAAGTCTTCTTAAAAGCGGCTGATTGGGGTTGGAAAGCTCAATCAGCTTTGAGGGGGTGACGATGTTGAAAATACCCTCCATGATGGGCATGAGCGCGATGCACAAAATCGCAGCTAATATGCCGCTTCCGGCGGACCATTCGGCCATGATTAAAACGTTCATAAGGTTTGCGTTGTTGACAAGGCCGATGGCGAAGGTGCAGATCATATTGCTAAGGCCGATGGCAAGACCTGCAAGAAGCGTTGTGGTTCTTTGCTGCTTGCGCTTGAGAACCAAAAGACCTACCATGCCGCCGACGAAGGAATTGATGACGATGGTAAACATCGCCATGTTGAAAAAGCCTGTGGAGGCGCTGGCAAAAAGCGATATGACAACGGACAGAACCACGTTCATCACAATGGCGAGTCTGCGCTTGACAAGCTGGGAAACCATTAAAATGCCAAGCGTTGTCGGCATGAGATACGGGCTTATGTCGCGAACGAGCAGGCTGGTTCCCACCACGATTACGCTGATTAACGCAAGCAGGAAAAGCTCCTTGAATTTGGGAATGATCTCCGGGTCGAAAAGCCAGATATACACAACCACGGCGGTTCCGAGCAGAAGAACCAGAAGCGCGACGCCGTAATAGAGCGTAATATCCAGACCGCTTGCTTTGATGATTCCAAGGGAATCGAGCATTCTGTACTGGGCTTCCGTGACGATTTCGCCGTCTGATACAATGACCTCGCCCTTGATTTTTACCTGCGGCGGAATTTTGTCCATCTCGGCTTTTCGGGCGGCGTTTGTGGCTTCCTCGTCAAAAAAATAGTTGGGGCGGATCACGTCTTTTAAGAATTTTGCGACGACTTTCACGATGGTTTCGTCCGCGCCTTCCAAAAGCAGCGTGTCGGCTATGTCGTTTACGGCGGATTCCGTCTGGTTTTCCATGAGGTTTCCGGCCAGCTTTTCGCTTAAAAGACCGGTTGCCCTTGAAATGAGGGCGTTGAGCGCGCCCTCTTCGGCGCGTCCGATGGCAGTCAGCTCCTCAACGGTTATGGAAACCGGCGCAAACTGTTCGTTTGCGCTTGCAAGCTGGTTTTCTGTCGCGGCTGCGTCGCCCTCGCTCACGCGGGAAAGCGAAGCCACCTGCGCAAGCACCTTAAAGCGAGCGGCGGCCTCCTCCTCGACGGATTTACGAACGGTTTCATCCACGATATAGATGCTTCGCACGTTTCCGGCGGCGGCGGAGCGCAGCTTGTTGGTGGTGATGGTATCTTCTACATCCTTGGTGGCCTTAATGGTGTTGGGCGCGGGCTGACCAATCTGGATGTCGTATCTTTCCGGCGTGATGGCGGCGGAAAGCAGCGCAAAGAGCGTGAAGAACAAAAATACGCTAAGCAAGGTGTAGCTGAGCGCTGCGCCGATTTTTCTGCCTGTGCGCATTTTCTTTTTGGTCATGACTGTATCTACCTCCGTGTGGTTGGGAAAAACGATGTGCTTGTGATTGCAAGGGATAATAATATGCTTTACGGTCTTCTGGGCACAAAGCGCCTTTCGCTCTCGCGCTGATTTTGAGCGTTATGCTTTTCATACGCTTTGACGATGGCCTGCACCAGCTCGTGGCGAACGACGTCCTTGTGCGTGAGGGTGACGATGCCGATATCGTCCACGTCCTTTAACACCTCAAGCGCTTCGACGAGGCCGCTTTTGCTTCTGCCTGGAAGGTCAATCTGCGTAACGTCGCCCGTGACGACCATTTTGGAGCCCTGACCCATGCGGGTTAGGAACATTTTCATCTGCTCGCTGGTCGTATTCTGCGCCTCGTCTAAAATGATGAACGCGTCGTTTAACGTGCGGCCGCGCATGTAGGCCAGCGGCGCAACCTCGACCGCGCCGCGTTCAAGCAGCCGCTGATAGGCCTCCATGCCCATCATTTCGTTGATCGCGTCGTGCAGAGGCCGCAAATACGGGTCTACCTTCTGCTGAAGATCGCCCGGCAGGAAGCCCAGCTTTTCGCCGGCCTCCACGGCGGGGCGCGTCAGAATGATGCGCTCGATATCCTTGTTTTTGAGCGCGACCACGGCCATCGCAACGGCCAGATACGTTTTTCCCGTACCGGCGGGGCCGATTCCGAAGGAAAGCGTATTTTTCTTGATTGCGTCCACATATTTTTTCTGGCCGAGGGTTTTGCACTTGACCTGACGGCCTTTATAGGTGATGGCGATAACGTCGCGCATGATCTCTCCGATTCTGTCGGCATTGCCCTCCGAGGCAAGATCAATGGCATAGCGAATGCGCGAGCGGTCGATGGGGTCGCCGCGCGCGATGATTTCAAGAAGCTTATCAAGCGTTAACCGCGCAAGGCGCACCTTTTCCTCTTCGCCCGTTAATGTGATTTCGTTTCCGTGCGCGAAAATCTGAACGTTCAGCTCGCGGCGGATCAAGTCGATGTTTTCATCATTCAGTCCGAAAAGCGCGATAAATCTTTCCGGTTCGTCCACGTACATTTTGTCGGAAATAATCTCCGGTCCAAATTCCAATTGTTTATCCTCCTTGCCTGCTTTCAGCAATATCCATAATCCATTCAACAACCGCTGTGCAGACGATTGTATTTTCATCCTGTTTTTTAAAGTCCGCCCAATGGCGAAGCTCCGCCGCGCCCTCGGGCGCATTTTTTCGCGCCTTTGCCAGCGCGCTTTCAAACGCAGTTTTTTCGGCTGCGTCTTTATCTATGAACGCGTTTTCCGTTTTTAATTCGTAAAAGGTGGTATGAATAAGCCTTATCGGTACAAACAGCCCGACGAGCTTTGATTCGCGCGCCTGCGCTTCAAACGCGTGAAAAGGGTTTTCACCCGCTAATTTCCTCGTAAAAAACGGGGTCTGAATTTCGGTTGTCGTTTCGGCTCTGCCGGTTCGAACCTGCTTTTCGATAACAAGATTGACCGCGCTTTCGCCCTTCGTCCACACGCGGGCGGTAACGGTTCCCTCGGCGCGGACGAAGGAGACTTCTCCGTCCCGGCCGGCGCGTTCCTGACCCAGAATCAGGATATCGCCCTTAAGCACGGTGTCTCCGCTTTTGACCTTCGCCTGTCCTGCAAAGACGTTGATATCCACAATCACGCCGTCCGCTTTCGCAGTCAGATCCCGCGTTTTTGTGATATCAAAAACGCCCGGCGCGCTTTCGGCCTTTACGCAGTTGATTTTAAGCGCCACGCCCGAAATCTTCACGCCAATGTGCGCAAACTCGGGGTTTTCGGCCTCCAGCAGTCTTGAAACAGCGCTCACATCCACGCCGGACTTCCTGCATCCGACAGAAACGCCGGCCCGATAGAGGCTTTCGCGGATTTCGCTGCCCGCGCCCGAGACGTCAAGAAACCATATGCGAAGCGACAGAATGTATATAAGCGCAATTCCGATGATCAGCCCCGCTGCCAAAAAGGCATGCGAGCGAAGGCTTCTTAACGCCCTTGCCCTGCCCCGGACGGCAATCACCTTATAGGGAAGGGAATATTTTTCGATCAGCGTGCGGAAATTCTTTTCGTCGCGGCCCGACACCCACACATTCAGCGTGTGCTCATTGGGCGCGGATACGTCGTGAACGCAGACGCCGTTCTCGGCAGCGTGCGATAGGAGCTTTGCGCCCATAAAGGTATCAATGGAGAAAAGGATTTCGCCCATCAGTCCATGGCCCTGCGCTTTTCAAAAGCGACGCACGCGATCGCACCCAATACAATCAGCGCGCCCTTTCTCATTTCCGAGATGGAAAGGCCGTCTCCTTCGATCAGAACGCACCCGTCCGATCCCTGAAGAACGATTCTCTTTTGAGAAAGCTCCGATACAAACGAATAGTTTTCGACCATCAGCCGCTCGGAGCCCACTGCATACAACCGTATGCGCCCGGGCAGAACGTCGTCGAGCCATGTGAGAAGCGCAGAAACGCAGCCCTTTTTCAAGCGGCATCCCTCCTAAAAGAAACATGCATCGCTTGATGGTATGCGTTAATGGCTTTTTCTCATTCGCCTTTTTTGTCTTCTGCCTTGATGGAAAAAACCGCGCGGGTCACGGATTCGGAAAGGTTCGACATGCTTTCGTTTAAAAGCCGTCTTTCCTTCTTTTGTTCTTCGATAAACGACTTGTCGTGCTGATCCATCCGCTTAAGAATTTCTTCCTTCAATTCCAAAACGGCGCTTTCCAGCTTTTTTACCTTCAAAACGCAAACGCAAAGCGCGCTTGCCAGCGCAATGATCGCTGCTGCGCAGCTGATCAAAATACCGTATGCCTTCAAAAATTCAATAATCACGAAAGGAAATACCGCCCTTTCCATAAAGGTTATTCTTTTCCTACTATATTATACATGATATGAGTAAAAAAACAAGCATAGGCGTGTATAAGAATAAAAAGAGGGCCGGTTTCCGTAAAGAAACAGCCCGAAAAGGGAAGAATCCCATATATGGTTTTATACAATAAATGAACATCTCTGCCAAAAGGCTTCCCCTGCGGAGGGGAAGCTGTCAGCGTAGCTGACTGATGAGGTGTTCCCGTCACAAATTTGATGTTAGCCGGGCAGAGATCAATCCCCAACGCCACCTCATCCGTCTCGGCTTCGCCGATCCACCTTCCCTCAAGGGGAAGGCTGTTGGCTTCTGTGCGTGTCACGCACTGTTTTTTTCTTCCAAAGTACGCCGGTTGTGAGATAGTTCTCCCTGATCAGGTGATGCGGGCGGTATCCGTCAAAGGCAGGAGTCTTTCGGCAGCCGTCAAAATCAAAAAGGACTTCTATATCGGGTGTGCGGTTCTGCATAGGTGTTCCTTTCATGACTGCCACGGAAAAGGGCTGTCCGTTTGGACAGCCCTGAGGTTTAAGCCGGATGGATTATTCGCCCTTGAAGCGATCGTAGCGGGCCTGGTATACTTCGATAACCTTGTCGAGGCCCAGTTCGCGGAGCTCTTCGAGGTGGGCGTCGAGGTCGGCAACGTCCTTATCGCCGCGGATGAGGGCAACGAACAGCTCGTTGAGGGCGGTGGTCAGCTCGGCTTCGTACTCGGCGAGGATTTCAACTTCTTCGTCGGTGGGCAGAGCCAGGTAGGTGTTGACGTTGGTCTGGAACATGGTGGCTTCCTTCTGCTCAAGAAGCTTCCAGTTGGAGATCAGGTTTTCGGCATTGCGGCCGGAAGGATCGGCAGCGTTCGCTTTCGCGAGCTGATCCTTGGCATATTCGCTCTCCAGGAGGGCGTCAACGCTCTCAAAGGTACCGATGGGTTCTCCGTTGAACTTCTGATAGGTGCGGGAGATCTCGATGATCGGGAGAACGGCGCGGTCCATGTAGAAACGTCCGCCGCCGAGGCCGGCTGCGAGGGCTTCTTCATTGGTCATGCCGCTGGTGAGGCTTACGAGGTTGCCCTTCTCATCGATTTCATAATCTCTGCCTTCGAGGCCGTACTTTTCCCAGGCCCAGTACTCTTCGGTGAAGCAGAGGTCGAGAAGCTTGGCAGCAGCTTCCTTGTCAACGCTGCTCATGAACGCATAGTAGCCGTTGTAAACGGTCAGCGCGTAGTCGCCGCGGCAGGTGGGGAAGGCGTCGTCGGTGCCCTGGATGGCGAGAGGGGCATAGTGCGCGTTTTCGTCGCCAGTCAGATCTTCGCGGGTGTCAAAAGCCTTTACCTGATAGTAGCAGGCGCTGACAACGTTCTGGGAAATGAGGGAAGAGGTATCGGTGGTGTAGAGGGAGCCCTTGTCCGCGAGGGAAAGAACGTCGGCTTCTACCATGGACTGAACGAACTCAACATACGCCGGGAAGCCAGCCTGATAGAAGGGGGTGGTGATCTTATCGGTGTTGGGGTCGAGGCCGATGGAGTTGAGGATCAGGCCGTACCAGCCGGCGATGCCGCTGTGCTTTAAGAGGGACATGTCGGTGGCGAAGAGAGCCTTTTCATTCTGGAGGCCGTCGCCGTTGGCGTCGTTCTCACGGAAAGCAATGAGGGTCTCAACGAACTCTTCGGGGGTGGTGGGCATGTCGAGGTTCAGCTTGTCCAGCCAATCCTGACGGATGCCTACGCCGTAGGTGTTGTTGTAGCCGCCGATGTCGAATTCGCCGGCCAGGGTGCCCTGAAGCGCCCAGAACTTGCCGTCTTCACCGGTGCCGGCCTTGCGGAGGATGCCGTACTGACCATCGGGAGCAAGGAAGGAGGCGGCGGTGCCGTCGGAGTACGCAAGGATGTCGTCAACGCTGGTCAGCATGCCGCGGTTGATTAAGTTGTTCAGGGTGACGTTGTCGATCTCGAGGAACATGAGGTCGGCAAGGTCGGTCTGGGTTGCGAGGCGGGTGGTGATGGCGGTCTTGTACTGGTCGGCTTCAACGTAATCAATTACGAGGTCGATGCCGAGAGCACGGGTCTTGTCCATGATCCACTGATAAGCAGCGGAATCCTTAAAGTAACCCATGCGGGCGTTGCCCTGATTGTAGCCCAGTACGGTCAGGGTGGTGAGGTCTTCTTCGGCGAATACGGGTGCTACAGAGAGAACCAGCATCAGCGCGAGAACGAGAGCAAGAAGCTTTTTCATAGTGGTGCCTCCTTTTGATATTTGATTATCGGGCTTAAACCCGTTTAATCCGGATCATTCCTTGAGGGAGCCAAGCATGACGCCCTTTACAAAGTAGTTCTGGAAGAAGGGATATGCAATCAGCATGGGGAGAGAGGAAACGATGATGACGGTGTACTTCATCTGGTTGTTGGAAATCTGGGATTCCTGCATGCGGCGCAGGGCTTCCGCATCGTTCATGCTGTCGCCCAGCTGCTCGGTCTGCTCAATGAGGATACGGCGCAGATACAATTGCAGAGGCTGCCAGTCATGCTCGGTGATGTAAATGGAAGCGTGGTACCAGCTGTTCCATACGCCGATGATGGTGTAAAGCGCAACAACGGCCAGAATGGGCTTTGAGGTCGGCAGATAAACATTCCACAGGATTCTGTAGCTGTTTGCGCCGTCCAGCTTTGCGCTTTCACGAAGGGATTCGGGAATGGAGTGGAAGTAGGAGCGGGTGAGAATGATGTACCAGATGGAATAGGAGCCGGGCAGAATCAGCGCCCAGGGGGTATTGTACAGACCCAGCTTGGTCATCAGGATGAATTCCGGGATGATGCCGCCGGCGACGTACATGGGGATCAGAAGGAAGAAGGTGACAAACTTTCTTCCGTAGAGCTTGCGCACAGTCAGGGGATAAGCGACCAATACGGAGGTCAGAAGGTTGAGTACTGCGCGGACGGAGCAGTAGAAAATGGTATTTTTGTATGCCGTCCAGAGGCGGATATCGGACAGGATTCGCTCATAGCCGCCCAGGAAGAATCCCTTGGGCCACCAGTATACGCGCATGGTGAGCGCCTCGCGCGGAGAGCTTAAGGAAAGCACGAGCACGTAATACATGGGGTAAATGGTGATAAAGGCGATAATCGCGGCGACGAAATAGATCAGTATCTGTCCCAGTATACTTCTGTCTTTTATGCGGTTGGAGGGCTTTACGAGAACGGCTTTTTCTTTCATTTTTCTCCCTCCTTACCAAAGTCCGCTGCCGGTCAGCGCGTTGCTTACGCGGTTGGCCATATAGGTCAGCGTAAAACCGATGATGGACATAAACAGGTTGACAGCGGTGGTGTAGCTGAACTGACCGCCTTCGATACCCATGCGGTATACATAGGTTCCGATAACGTCGGCAGTGGTGTAGGTCGAGGTGTTGTAAAGCAGAAGGATCATGTCGGTATTGCTGCCTAAAATCGCGCCGACGGACATGATGAGCCTGATGGCGATGATTCCCTTGATGCCGGGGAGAGTGATGTGCCAGATCTGGCGCATGTGATTTGCGCCGTCAATGCGCGCGGCTTCATAAAGCGCGGGGTCGATCGACGAAAGCGCGGAGAAGTAGAGAATAGAGGAAAAGCCGAAGTCCTTCCAGATGGTAGTTACGGTATAAATGGTCGGGAAGGCGTTGGGCTCGGTGATGAATTCGCGCGGCTGCCCGCCGAATGAGACTATAATGTTGTTGATAATGCCGTTGGGATCTAGGAAGGAGATAGCCATACCGGCGACGACGACGCTGGATACGAAGTAGGGCATGTAGGAGCAGGTCTGAACGATTTTCTTATAGCGGAGATTGGTGACTTCGTTTAAGAACAGCGCAAAGATAATCGGTACCCAGAAGGAGAAAAGTAGCTGGAGAACGCTTAAGCGAAGCGTGTTGACAAGAAGTCTTTTAAAATAAATGCTTTCACAGAACTTGACGATCCAGCGAAGGCCGACCCAGCTGGTTCTGTCCCAGAAGGGAGAACCCATCTTATAGTCCTGAAGGGAGATGACAACGCCCCAGAGGGGAATATAGCTGAAAATAAAAATAACTACCAGTACCGGCAGCATCATCGCCCAGACTTCGATGTTCTCCTGAAGGATATCGCGTCTGACTTTTCTTATTTTCGAGCCGTTCGACAGGATTTTCGTTTGCTCTGCCATAGGAAAACAGCCTCCAATATTACATTGTTCAGTCAATGTATTCTAATACAATTCATTATAGTACTGTTTGTGCAATATGTCAAGATTTCAAATCCAATATATATAGTATGTTAATTGAATGTATAATGAATGGCGGCTGCCGAGGCTATGCGTTTGCGTGGACTTTTGTTGTCCCGCACGTCTTAAGCATAAAAAATAGGACGACTGCATATTTGCAATCGTCCCATGTGTATGTATTTTTTATTTGGTTAAGTCAATCGGATTGCTCCAGGCGCGCTTGCCGTTTTCGTCCACGAGCAGAACCCTTATGAATTTGTGCGGCAGGGGGAAATTGGTGTTGATGGTGTATTCGGCGTAGGTGAGGCCGTCGCCCGTTTGGGTGGCGGTGGGGCCGCCCCAGGGAAGGTCGGTGGGGAAGGAGATGAATTTTACGGGGCTGGTCCATACCTTTAAGGTGCTTCCGTCAAATTCGATTTTCTTGAACTCAGGGCCCTGCGTGGCGTAGAAATCGCCGGCGCGGACAGCGTCCTTCAGGGCTTCGACGGTTTTTTCCTTGCAGGCGGCCATGATATAGCTTTTGCACTCGTCGCCCACGTAGAAATGCGCGTCGTCGGAAGCTACCATATTTAAAAGCTTGCCCTGAGAGAAGGCGACGTCCAGAATAGAGGAGGAATCGGCGCGGTCGCGGTTAAAGGGCATGCCGGAAACGGTGTTGTAGACCTCGACCGCGTCCAGACCGCGAAGGCCATTAATGATTTCGGGGGTATTTAAGGACCATGCGGGATGCGCCAAAATGGCAAGACCGCCGGCGGCGTGGATGCCCTCGATGGCGCGCTGGGGGCTTGTAAGCTTGGGCAGCATTTCGGTGATGGAATCGTCGACGCCGACGCCCACAATGTGAATCACCTGGCCGATTAAGAAAAAGTCAAACTCGATGGACTGGATGGAAATCAAGCTTCCGTCCGTCATGGTCTGGGTGGTTACCTTTCTGTGGTCGGTGATGGCCAGAAAATCATAGCCGTTTTCGCGATAGATGCTTCTTGCTTCCTCGGGCGATTTTCTGCCGTCGGAGAGATTGGTGTGCAGGTGCAGATTTGCTTTATACAGTTTCCGGTTGCCGTCAAAAACGATCATTTTCGCCGCCTCCGTTATCATTTTTCCTTCATATTATACCACCAAACGATAGAATATGGGAATATTTTTTTGATAAAATTTTGATAAAGCGTTCTGCGCTTTAAGGATGCGAGAAAAAGCGCTCAAAATGAATGAATTTCTCTGCCTCCATGCAAATTAACTTTACTTTTCTTCATAATCGGTCTATAATGAATGAATCCGGGCGTCCGGAAAATAATAGTATGAATCTTTAGAAAGGGGTAAAGCCATGAAGAGCGTCATCGTGCGCGAATTATTCGCAAACATTCCTACCGATGTCATCCCCGGCGTCACCGTTAAGGGCTGGGTACGCACTTCCCGAGAAAGCAAGAGCTTTGCGTTCATCGTAATGAACGACGGAAGCTGCTTTAACAATCTTCAAATCGTCGTGGAGGAAAGCGCCGTCAATAATTACGCGGAAGTGATGAAGCAAATCACCGTGGGCGCGTCCATCGAGGTCACCGGCCGCATCGAGCCCACGCCCGGTATGCAGCAGCCCTTCGAAATGAAGGCCGAAAGCGTTACCGTGCTCGGCGTGAGCCCCGTTGATTATCCGCTTCAGAAAAAACGCCACACGCTGGAATATCTTCGCACCATCCAGCACCTGCGTCCGCGCGCAAACCTGTTCCAGTGCGCGTTCCGCATCCGCTCCATCGCCGCGCAGGCCATCCACCGCTTCTTCCATGACAGAGGCTTTGTGTATGTTCATACGCCTTTAATCACCGGAAGCGATTGCGAGGGCGCGGGCGAAATGTTCCAGGTGACGACCCTGGACATGGAAAACCTGCCCAAAACCGAGGACGGCAAGGTCAACTTCAACGAGGACTTCTTCGGAAAGCCCGTTTCGCTTACCGTTTCCGGCCAGCTGAACGCTGAGATTTTCGCCCTGGCGTTCCGCGACGTATACACCTTCGGCCCCACTTTCCGCGCCGAGAACAGCTACACCGCCCGCCATGCCGCCGAGTTCTGGATGATCGAGCCGGAAATCGCCTTTGCGGAGCAGGAGGACGATCTGCGTCTTGAAGAGGACATGATCAAGTACATCATTTCCGCCGTTCTTGAAGAGGCGCCGGAAGAGATGAAGTTCCTGAACAGCTTTGTGGATAAGGGCCTTATCGAGCGCCTTGAGGGCGTGAGAAACGCCGAATTTGCGCGCGTCAGCTATACGGACGCTGTCAAGATCTTAGAGGAAAGCGGCGCGGCGTTTGAATACAAGCCGTATTGGGGCTGCGACCTTCAGACCGAGCACGAAAGATATCTTACCGAGAAGCACTTCGGTCGTCCGGTATTTGTTACCGACTATCCCAAGGAGATCAAGGCCTTCTACATGCGCATGAACGACGACGGAAAGACCGTCGCCGCGGCCGACCTGCTCGTTCCCGGCATCGGCGAACTGTGCGGCGGCAGCCAGAGAGAAGAGCGCTTGGATGTTCTCGAAGCGCGCATTCTTGAGCTCGGCATGAAGCCCGAGGATTACTGGTGGTACTTAGAGCTTCGCAAGTACGGCTCCGTCAAGCACTCCGGCTTCGGCATGGGCTTTGAGCGCATGATTATGTACTTAACCGGTATCGCCAACATCCGCGATGTTCTCCCCTTCCCGAGAACCACCGGAAACGCGGATTTCTAAAAAACATTTTAGTCCCTTGCGGGTGTATTGCCTGCAGGGGACCTTTATTTTTGGAAACGGATTTCAAAAACAAAACCCATACGTGATAAGCTGGTTATAGGAAGGAGGAGGTCGGTTGACAAAGAAATGCGATAAAGGTAGAATATAGCCAGATATGTACCGAAATACGTGTGACAGGGAGGAAAAACTATGGAAAACACGAAGAAAACCGGCAAAAAGAAAATCGGCTTGATTTTGCTGATTGCAGTCCTCGTGCTTGCAATCGCATTTGGCGGAGCATATTTTCTTTTAAACGGCGAGCATGAAAAAACCTACAAAAACGGAGACGTCTACGCGGGCGAGCTCAAATGGGGTAAACCCCACGGCGCCGGAAGAATGACGTATGCAAACGGCGACTACAGAGACGGAACCTGGGTGGACGGCGCGTTTGCCGAGGGACAGGTCAAGCTGGCCTTTGCCGATACGGGCGTCTATGAAGGCGGGTTTAAAAACGACGGAATTAATGGCAGCGGAAAATTTACCTATGCCGACGGCAGCGTCTATGAAGGCGAATGGGTCAACGGCAAGCTGAATGGAATCGGCAAGGTGATTTTTGCCAACGGCGACGTCTATGAGGGTGAGTTTGTTGACAGCTTGTACAATGGTCAAGGCAAAATGACCTATGCAAACGGCGACGTATATGAGGGCGAGTGGCTCGATGGCAAATATAACGGCCAGGGCAAAATGACCTATGCAAACGGCGACGTTTATGAAGGCGAATTTGCCGACGGCAAGCGCAGCGGAAACGGCAAAATGACGGATGCGCTTGGAAATATTTATGAAGGCAATTGGAATAATGACGTACAGGAAGGCTTCGGAAGCATAACCTATGCAAACGGCGAATCCTACGAAGGGCAATGGTCGCAGGGCTTCGCGAACGGAAGCGGAAAGTATACCTTTGAAAGCGGTAATGTCTATGAGGGACAGTTTGTAAATACCAATTTCGAAGGCTACGGGGTTATGACCTACGCAAACGGCGACGTCTATGAAGGACAATTTGACGGGCTTCAAAACGGTCAGGGCAAAATGACCTATGCCGACGGAAGCGTCTATGAAGGCCAGTGGGCGGACGACGCAAAGAACGGCGAAGGCAAAATGACCTATGCCGACGGAAGCGTCTATGAAGGCCAGTGGGCGGACGACGCAAAGAACGGCGAAGGCAAAATGACCTATGCAAACGGGAATGTTTACGAGGGCGAATGGGCAAACAATAAGGAAAACGGCAAAGGCAAAAACGTTTATGCCGACGGCGATATTTACGAAGGAGAATGGCTCGATGGCGAAAGAAGCGGATCGGGCAAGTATACATGGGTGGACGGCTTCGTCTATGAGGGCGAATGGCTGAACGACTCCATGCACGGCTTCGGCAAAATGACCTATCCCAGCGGAGACGTCTATGAGGGCGAATTCGTTGAAAACAAGTCCAAAGGTGTTGGAGTATACAGCTGGGCGAACGGATCTGTGTACAAAGGCGAATTTGCCGATGACAAACGAAACGGAACCGGCGTAATGACCTACGCCAGCGGCGACGTCTACGAAGGTCAGTGGGCTGACGACCAGATGAACGGTCAGGGCAAAATGATTTACGCCGACGGCAGAGTGTACGAAGGCGAATGGGTAAACAACCAGATGAATGGTCAGGGCAAAATGACCTATGAAGACGGCAGAGTGTACGAAGGCGAATGGGTAAACAACCAGATGAACGGTCAGGGCAAAATGACCTATGAAGACGGCAGAGTGTACGAAGGCGAATGGGTAAACAACCAGATAAACGGACAGGGCAAAATGACCTATGAAGACGGCGCTGTATATGAAGGCCAGTGGGTCGATGAGTTGAAAGCTGGCGTCGGAACATATACATGGCCGGACGGCACGTACTACGAAGGCGAATGGGCCGACAATAAGCGCAGCGGCAATGGCCGCATGGTATTCGCCGCCGGCGGCTATTATGACGGCGGATGGCTGAACGGAGAGAGGCACGGCGCTTGCGTTGAGGAGTTTTCCAACGGCGATATTTATGAAGGCGAATATACCAATGGAGCGCTGACCGGCAGCGGCAAGTACACCCATACAAACGGCAATGTGTATGAAGGTACCTTCCAGAACGGATGCAGACACGGCTTCGGAAAGTACACCTGGACAAACGGTCTTATCTATGAAGGCGAAATCGTCAATAATATGCGAAGCGGCTTTGGAAAGCAAACCTACGCAGACGGAAACGTTTATGAGGGCAGCTGGGAGAACGATAAATTAAACGGAGAAGGCACAATGTGCTTTGCCAACGGAGATGTTTTCGAAGGCAACTTTGAAAACAATTCGCGAGCTGACGGCTTCGGCAAAATGACCTATGCAAACGGCGATGTCTACGAGGGCGAATGGGTCAAAGACAAGCGAAACGGCGAAGGCAAAATGACCTACGCAAACGGCGATGTTTACGAAGGCGAATGGGCTGACGATAAGCGCAATGGTCAGGGCAAAATGATCTATGCAGACGGCCGGATTTACGAAGGACACTGGGAAAACGATCAGCAAAACGGTCAGGGAACGATGGTTTATGCTGACGGCGATACCTACGTCGGCCAGTGGCTGGAAGGTGTATTTTCCGGCTACGGAACGTATACCTGGGTAAGCGGCGCCGTCTACGAAGGCGAATTTGCCGATGGCGTAAGAAACGGTCAGGGTACATACACCTGGGCAGACGGCGATGTTTACGAGGGTGAATGGAAAAACGATCAACGAAACGGCTTAGGCAAAATGACCTGCGCCGACGGACGCGTTTATGAAGGCGAATGGGTAAACGACAGTCTGGCAGAAGCGCAGGGCGAGGAAGAATAAGCGCCGGGATCCAATCGTTTTTCCGAGCCCGTGAAGGGCTTGTGAACAAAAAGGTAAATGAACAGGGGCTTATGCAAAATTCACGTTTGCATAAGCCCCTGTATTTAATCAGATTTAATTGGTTACGCGGTGATTTCGTTCCAGATTTTATTGTAGATATCGATGAAGTCGGAGGTGTCCTGGAAGAATTCGCATCTTTCGACCGCTTCTTCGGAGGGGTTCAGCGCTTCATATTCCAGCTCTTCTTCGTCCAGCATTTCTACAACTTCCGCGATGGGGGTGGAGTAGTAGATGTACTGCATGTTTTTATAGGCGATGTCGGGGCGGCACATGAAGTCGATGAACGCATGGGCGGCTTCGACGTTTTCGCAGGTTTTCGGAATGCACATGGCGTCAAGCCATACGTTCGAGCCTTCCTCGGGAATGACGTATTCGAGGGAGTCGTTTTCCATGATGGCGTACATCGCGTCGCCCGACCACATAACGGCCATGGCTGCTTCGCCGCCGATCATCTTGTCTTTAACTTCGTCCACGAGATATCCCTGCACGATGCCGTCCTTCTTCTGCTGGATGAGCGCTTCCTTGGCGGCGTTTAAAGCTTCTTCGTCGTGGGTGTTGATTGGATATCCCAGCATTTTCAGGGTAATTCCGATGGTATCGCGATAGGACTTAAGCATGAAAACGTCCTTTTGATACTTGGGATCGAAGATGGACTGCCAGGAGGTGATTTCCTCATCCACATATTCGGTGTTATAGAGGATGCCGACCGTGCCCCACATGTAGGGAACGGAATGCGCGCCTTCGGGGTCGTAGGAAGGATCCTTCATCCACTCAATCAGACCTTCGGCGTTGGGAATGAGGTCGTAATCCAGCTCCTGAAGCATGTCTTCCTTGATCAGACGCTCGATCATATAGTCGGAGGGGATGATGATGTCGTATTTTCCGCCGCCGGAGGTCATCTTGACATACATTTCTTCGACGGTGGTGAAGTTGGCGTATTTTACCTTAATGCCGGTCTCTTCTTCAAACTGCTCGATGACGCTGTCGTCAATGTAGTCGTACCAGTTGAAGACGGTGATGGTTTCTTCGGCGCGGGCGGCGGGGAGAACGGGCGCGAAGAAGGTGAAAACCAAGGCCAGGGCAACCAAAACAGAAAGCTTTTTCATTCGGGTAAACCTCCTTGTTATGATATGCTCTCAAGATCGGAGCGTTTGTTGATGATGATCAAGAGGATCAGGATTGCGATGAATATGAGGGTGGAAAGCGCGTAGATCGTGGGCTCTACGCCGCGCTTTGCCGCCGCATACACGAGCATGGAAAGGTTGTTGGATTCGCTGGTGAAGAAGGAAATGACGAAATCATCCAAAGACATTGTGAAGGCGAGCAGACCGCCCGTTACGATGCCGGGGCTGATTTCGGGCAGGATGACCTTCACAATCGCCTTCATGGGTCTGCAGCCCAGATCCAGCGCGGCCTCGTAGGCGTTGGGGTTCATTTGTTTAAGTTTCGGCATGACAGAGAACAAAACATACGGCGTATCAAACGTGATGTGCGCAATCAGCATCGTGACAAAGCCGCGCGGGAAGTAAACATAGGTGTTTACAAACACAAACATCAGCATCAGACTTACGCCGGTCACGATGTCGGGCATGGTCATGGGAAGATAGGACAAATTCATCAGCATCGTCGCATATCCCTTTTTGCAGGCGTGAATGCCGATCGCACCCAGCGTTCCCAGCACGATCGAAATGATCGTTGCGAGAATAGCCACGGTCAGCGTGAGCTTCAACGCTTCAATGATTTCCGGGCTTTCATAGAAAAGCTCGTAATACCACTTGAGGCCGCCCCAGCTGAAATTGGCGCGGGACTTGGATTGGTTGAAGGACAGAACGATCATGACCGCGATGGGGGAGTAGAGAAGAAGCAGAAGAAGTCCCAGATATGTGCCCTTTAAATATTTAAACAGCCTTTTCACCAGTTACCGCTCCTTTCTCCCTTGCTGGGATCAATGCGGTTTAAAAGACCGATTGAAAGCACGATGATGACCATCATGAACATGGAAAGCGCCGAACCGAAGGACCAGTCGTGCATTTCAAGAAACTGCGTTTCGATCATGTCGCCAAGGAGCATGAAGTTTCCGCTTCCGAGAAGACGCGAAATGGCAAATGTCGTAACCGCGGGCATGAACACCATGGTGATTCCGCTGATAACGCCGGGAATCGACAAAGGGAAGATGACGCGGGTAAACACGCGAAGAGGATTTGCGCCCAGATCCTGCGCCGCTTCAATCACGCGCGTGTCCATCTTTTTAAGCGCGGTGTGAATGGGCAGAATCATAAACGGCAGATAGTTGTATACCATGCCGAACACGACCGCGCCCTCGGTGCCGATCAGCGTAAGCGGCTCGAAGCCGAAACGCTCCAAAATGGTGTTGATGATGCCGCGCCTTTCCAAAAGCGACATGGTTGCATAGGTTCTTAAAAGGAAGTTCATCCACATGGGAAGGATGAAAAGCACAAACAGAAGCTTATATTTGGAAAAATCCTTGCTGGCCAGTATCTGCGCTGCGGGATAGCCTAAAATGAGGCAGATGACCGTGCAGATAAAGGCGAGCTTGACGCTTCTTAAAAACACGCGGATGGTGGTGGGCTCCAGACATTCCAGAATGCTCTGAACGGAAAAGCCGCCGTCTCCGTTTGTGAATGCGTAATACAGAACAAAAATCATCGGGCAGATGGTGAAAAGCACCATCCAAAGCGCGTACGGGCCGGAAAAATAGCTTCTTTTCAACTTATCCTTCCGCCTCCATCCTGCGCATGATGTGAATGTTGCTGGGAACGATCGAAAGGCCTACGCGGCTTCCGGCGGGGTGCATGGTGGTGGAATGCACCTTCCAGGTAAAATCGCCGGTATTGACCTTCATTTCGTAGTGAACGCCCTTGAAGAACACGCTTTCCACTTCGCCCACCAGCATGCCTACGTCGCTTCCGACGACCATAACGTCCTCGGGACGGACAACCACGTCTACGCTCTCGTTTTCCGCAAAACCTTCGTCCACGCACTCAAAGCGGTGGCCCGCGCATTCTACTTCAAAATCCTTGAGCATAACGCCCGAAAGAATGTTGCTGTCGCCGATGAAGTTGGCGACGAAAGCGTTTTTGGGCTCGTCGTAAATGCTCTTTCCGTCGCCGATCTGCTGGATTTTGCCGCCGTTCATAACGACGATGGTGTCGGACATGGTGAGCGCTTCTTCCTGATCGTGGGTGACGTAGATAAAGGTGATGCCCAGCTGCTGCTGCATGCTTTTAAGCTCCACCTGCATTTCTTTTCGGAGCTTGAGGTCCAAAGCGCCCAAAGGCTCGTCCAGAAGCAGAACCTCCGGCTCGTTTACAAGCGCGCGGGCGATGGCGATTCTTTGCTGCTGACCGCCGGAGAGAGCGTCCACCGAACGCTTTTCATAGGCTTCCATTTTGACAAGCTTCAGCATCCTTTTCACGCGCCTGTCGATTTCAGCCTTAATCTTGCGTCTGGTGATCTTTTTTTCGTTCGGCAAAAGCTCCTCGGGTTTTTTAAGCTTCAGTCCGAAAGCGATGTTGTCGTATACGTTTAAATGGGTAAACAGCGCATATTTCTGAAAAACCGTGTTCACGCGGCGGCGATACGGCGGAAGGGACTGGATGTCCTTTCCGTCAAACAGCACTTCGCCCTCATCCGGAAATTCAAATCCGCCGATAATGCGCAGCATTGTGGTTTTTCCGCAGCCGGAAGGGCCAAGCAGGGTGACAAATTCCTTGCGGCGGATATAAATGTCCACATTTTTGAGTACCTGCGTGTCGCCAAACGATTTACTGATATTTTTAAGCTCAATCAGCTTCGTATTTTCGTACATCTTGTTTTATCTCCCGTCCGTCTAAAAACTCGGAGGCGTCGCCACCCAGATCAGCTTTGCAGTCTGCTTTGACGTGTTCATGATCCGGTGGGGCTGGGTGGGTTTAAAGTAGAAGCTTTCGTCCTTGCGGGCGCGAATGCGTTTTTCGCCCAGCTCGATAATGATGCTTCCCGAAAGCACGTAGCCGAATTCCTCGCCCTCGTGCGGATCCTGCATGGCGGTTTCGCCGCCGGCGGCCATTTCAAGCAGGATGGGTTCCATGCTGTTTTTCTGCGCCGTGGGCACCAGCCAGCGGATGTGGCCCTTTAAATTCTCGTCGTCTTCCTTAACGCAGATATCGTCGTCGCCGAAAACGATTTTTTCATCGGCTTCCCTCTGGAAAAAACCGCTCAGGTCGCTGCCTAAGGACGCCAGCATATCCTGAAGCGTGGCAATCGAGGGGGAAGTTAAATCTCTTTCAACCAGTGATATAAAGCCTTTTGAAAGCTCGCAGCGGTCGGCGAGTTCTTCCTGAGTCAGTCCCCGCTGCAGTCTGAGCCGCTTGATCTTTTCGCCAATCTGCATTTTCCGCCCGTCCTTTCTGTTTAAAAAACTAAACTTAAATACAGATTATATTAAACCACTATATGCTCTGTTTGTCAATGGAACAAGGGGCTTCCAAGCGTTAAAATTTAGTATCACTCGACCAAAAGTTTAGTATATGGCGATTTGGGGAGCGGTTTCAAGGACGAACTCAAGCGTTTCCGCCGCTTTTGCAGGCCTTCCTCCGGGAGGGGGGCGGTATGCGAAGCCGCAATGGAGGACGCGCGCTGACCTGCGCCGCCGCTTTAACAGAATGATCTCTTCGCCATCGCCTGCTTTCGCTTGCCGCTGACGCGCCCTTCTAAATTAACAAAAAATCCTCTAAATCAAAAAATACGCCTGCATTCAATGAATTTACAACAGCGCGCATTTGTGGTATACTCTTAGAATCAAAAAACGGGTATAACTTCTTATATATATGGAGGCGTCGTATGAACAGAAGCATGATCGCAATCCTGGATCTGGGCAGCACCGAAAACGCAGCCGTCGCTCGCGAAATCAGAGCGCTCGGCATGTACAGCGAAATTTTCGCGCATGATATCGAGCCGGAAAATCTCAAAAATCTGCCCGGCGTCGTGGGCGTAATTGTAAACGGCGGAGAAAACAACGTGGTTGACGGCGAAAAAATCGACGTAAACCCCGGTATCTACGACCTTGGCCTTCCCGTTCTGACCGCTTGCCATTTTGGAAAACACCCGGCGGATGTAGACAAGTGGCCTGAGAACCGCGCCGAAATTCTCGATAAATTCATCGAGAAAACAAATGCGCCCCGCGACTGGAATATCGAAAACTTCATCGAAGGCGAAGTTGAGCTTTTGAGAAAGCAGATTGGCAACAGAAAGGTTCTGCTGGCCCTCTCCGGCGGCGTTGATTCTTCCGTCGTCGCGGCTATGCTCATCAAAGCCGTCGGCAAGCAGCTCACCTGCGTTCACGTAAACCACGGCCTGCTTCGTAAGGGCGAACCCGAAGAAGTTGTTCGCGTATTCGGCCAGGAGCTCGGCGCAAACCTCGTCTATGTGGACGCGGTCGACCGCTTCTTAGACAAGCTTGCCGGCGTTGCCGACCCCGAGAAAAAGCGCATGATCATCGGCGGCGAATTCATCCGCGTATTTGAAGAAGAAGCCAGAAAGCTTGAGGGCATCGAGCTTCTGGGTCAGGGCACCATCTATCCCGACATCATCGAATCCGGCACCAAAACCGCCAAGATGGTCAAGTCCCATCACAATGTCGGCGGTCTGCCCGAGGACATGAAGTTCGAACTGGTCGAGCCTTTAAAAATGCTCTTTAAAGACGAAGTCCGCGCCTGCGGAAAAGCCCTCGGCCTTCCGGATTCCATGGTCTATCGCCAGCCCTTCCCCGGCCCCGGCCTCGGCGTCCGCTGCCTTGGCGCCATCACCCGCGAGCGCCTCGAAATCGTCCGCGAAAGCGACGCGATCCTCCGCGAGGAGTTCAAAAACTTCGGCCTTGAAGGCAAAGTCTGGCAGTATTTCACCGCCGTTCCGGATTTCAAATCCGTAGGCGTCAAAAATCACGCCCGCGCCTTCGAATATCCCGTCATCATCCGCGCCGTAAACACCATCGACGCCATGACCGCCTCCATCGAGGAATTAGAATGGCCGGTTCTCCAGAAAATCACCAAGCGCATCTTAAACGAAGTCCCCGGCTGCTGCAGAGTACTGTATGACCTCTCGCCCAAGCCTGTGGCTACGATCGAGTGGGAGTGACCCAAAGTGGCTGTTGAGTAGTCCAAAAACCTTGATATTACAAGGGTTTTTGGCTCTCACAATTTGAAAAAATCAGCAGAAGTCGCTCGTTGATACCAAATTGATATCACCACTATCCGGGGATAGAAGAATGCCAAAGTCTCTCAAAGGGGCTGTTGCAGAAGCAAAAAATCTGCAGCAGCCCCTTTTCGCGTGCCATAAACAGGCAGAAAACTTTACCAATCATCATTTAAGCAGGAGAGAAATCTGTCTACAGGCAGAAAAAAGCAGACATAGAACAAAGCCA
>JAFWZN010000031.1 GCA_017522345.1 Clostridia bacterium
AACCAGAGTTTGGCGTGCTCCTTTTCGTTCAACGCCGTTTCCTGAAAGATGGCCGCAATCTGTTCATAGCCCTCTTTCTTCGCCTTGGAAGCGAAATAATCATATTTGTTGCGCGCCTGAGATTCGCCGGCGAACGCCTGCCAGAGATTCTTCTCGGTCTTGCTTCCCTTGAGTTCCATGACAAAAATCCTTTCTCGGTCTTTGATCACATTTCCTCGAACTGATCCTTGCCTACGCCGCAAAGCGGGCAAGTCCAATCATCGGGCAGATCTTCAAACGCCACATTATTGTTGTTAGCGGGATCATAGACATACCCGCAGATTTTGCATACGTATTTCTTCATGGCTTTACCTTTCCTGCCGGATTACCGGCAATTTTGATTTTCTCTTAAATGTCCGCTCCGGCATGTGAAATCAATGCCGTATTTTTTCTGGCATTATTGATGTTCATGCTTGCATTTCGATCATAATGCCATGACTTGTGCCGCTTATAATATCAAAAACGAAAACTCCGCGCTACCAAGCTTTTTTACATCTTAGCGGTAGGGGTGGGCCGCTTTATTTATGCAAAAAGTGGGAAATAAAGCTTGACTTTTGCGGTATTCTATAGTATGCTATAGAGCATGAAAAACAAAGCAGCATTATCTTCCCGTTCGCGCTCCGAGATTCTCGGTGCCATCGCTTCAATTCCACGTGCCGTCCAGGGCAAAATCTGCGAAATGCACAAAACGCTCGCAGGGGGCAAAACCGCCACATATTACAATCTCCAATACTGGTCGCAAGGCAAAAACCATTCTGTTCACATACCTCGCGAAAAGCTGGATGAATTCAGGGAGGCGGTGGAAGGAGGAATGAAACTTCGTTCGCTTGTCACGGAACTTGGAGAGTCCGATGTGCAGGACATACTCTCTTCAGCCGCACACCTTAAAAAAAAATCTCGCAAATCGCCCTCAAGGGAGCGTCGCGTCTAGCAGCGCTCATGGAATCAGCCGCCGATTCCGTGGCAAAAGACGGAATCGGATGCACTAGCCAGCTTGAATTTGGCTTGAATTCGGCGGCACAAACCATGTGCCGTGAACTATTGGAGGCCCTTCTCACCTCAGACGCGGCAAAGTGCAGCGAGTACGAGCGAACACCCAATGAGCGACATGGGGGCATCCATGAGAAAAAGGTCGCCACTCTCTTCGGACTCGTCGGCCCGATTCCGCGAACATACTATCATGGCAAAGACAGCAAAGGTGGTAGCACGGGCCACTATCCCTGGGATGAGCAAATGGGACTCGTCGGCAGACACACCCCTGCGGTCATATCGGAGGTAATGCGGCTTGCTGCAATCCACGGCTACGAGGAAGCCGCGCAGGAATTCCAAAACGCCCATGGGTTCCGCATTTCCGCTGATACTATGCGCGACATCGTCATCGACGGAGCGACAAGTGTGCAGGAGTTCGATCTCACATGTGGGCAAGCCGAGGAAAAGCAGCGCGAAAAGCTGGCATACGTCCTCGGCGACGGCACGGGCATATCCATGTTCCGAAAACACCTCGCAGGCGTCAAGGGAAAGGACGGCAAGGAGGCGAAAACTCGCGAGGTCAAGCTCGCGGCCTTCTTTACGGGGTCAATGAAGAAAGGCAAGCCGTGGCGCAATAAGGATTCGACGACATACATTGCAACTACGCAACGATGGGAGGAGTACAGCAAGATGGCAAGGCGTGAGTTCGACAGGCGTTTCCCGATGACACCGGAAACCACCATCTTCCTCTCGGATGGAGGTGCTTGGCTCAAATCCGTGCACAGAAACCACTTCCCGTTTTCAATCATGATATTGGACATCTACCATGCGCTTGAACACCTGAAAGAGATTATGCTGCTGCTCGGATACAAGGAGAAAACGGATGAATGGATGGAATGCTTCCGCAAATGGAAGCGTATGTTCAAAGAGGGACGCGTCAGAGCTGTAGTCAAAGAAGCTGAAGAAAAGTCCAAAGGCGGAAGTCATGCCAGCGAAGTCGACAAGAAACTGCAATACTTCCGCGACAACTTCGACAGAATGAAATACGACGAATACATCCTCAACGGATGGTTCATCGGATCGGGTGTCGTGGAAAGCGCATGCAAGTGCGTGGTTCAGCAGCGTCTCGACAGATCGGGCATGCACTGGTCTGTCAGGGGCGCAGAAGCGCTTCTGCCGATAAGAACGCTCTACAAGTCCGGAAGACTTGACGAGCTACACAACTGGCGCGTGAGAGACCTCAAACAAGTGGCGTTTGATGCGGCATAGGGATAGAAACACTTGTCATTGCATAAATAAAGCGGCCCACCCTTGAAACAGCGGATTGCGCAGTTTGCCATAATAACGGACACTATCAACAAAGGCAGGCTGCAATGGCATTACCGCATTCCTAATCGAACACATTGCCGATTGAACGGGGAGTACTCCGACACCTCTTTCCAGCGG
>JAFWZN010000032.1 GCA_017522345.1 Clostridia bacterium
CATGTACGGCAAAATCGCGCGTTTTCACAAAGCGCAGCGACTGAAAACGCTTCCCCTTTCCGATCCCCGCCCGGAAATTCCGAAGAATTTCAGGGGATCGGCCCCTCTCATCAAAAAAGGCACTTTTTTGATGACTTGAACGGCCTGTGAATAAAACATAGGTCGTTTTTTTAATTAAGCATCCTCCTGCAAAATACGATTATAATGACATCTTATTACATAAAGATAAGCTGAGCAAAATAAAACCTGTGTCCGAAATCCGCCCGCTCACATAGCATGAAACATCCGATTCTTCAAGGGGGAAAAAGCATGCGGGCGGTCATTTCACTTGCGGATGACAGGTTTGTTTATTTATATAAAATCCTGTCCGAAACAGGAATGGACATAACGGAGGCAAAAACAGGCGAAGATTTCAAAAATATTGATACGGCAATCCTGAAATATCCCTTCGATTCCATATCGGAAAACGGAATTCAGTTGCTGAAACCGGGCTCCCGCCTTATTCTTCTTGCCACAAGATCTGTTCCGGAGGAGCTCCGGCAGAAATTCCTCGTCATTTCCCTCATGGACGATCCCGCCTTCGTGGAGGAAAACGCATATATCACCGCCGAGGGCGCAATTTTCTGCGCCATGAAGCACGCGCCGTTTATGCTTTCGAAAGAGAAAATCGCAGTCGTGGGGTTTGGGCGCATCGGACGCGCGCTTACGGAAATGCTCATTGGTCTAAACGCCGATGTCACCGTGTTTTCCCGGCGCGAAAGCGGCAGGTTTTCCGCCATGGCGCGCGGCGCACACGGCGTGTCTCTTGATAAAATGATTCCCTTTCTCTCCGATTTCAGAATCATCTTCGTAACATCTCCCGACCGTATGATCGGCGAACGGGAAACGAACCATATCTCAAAATCCGCCTTTGTTTTTGATCTTTCCGGCGCGCCGTACGGCGTGGATATTGACGCGGCAAAGCGAAATGGCGTTTTTGCAAGCCGCGAAAGCGCGCTCCCCGGCCGATACGCGCCCGAAAGCGCGGCAAAAGCCATGTATCAAAGCATTGTAAGAACGTTGGGAGGCGAAAATTTATGAGTTTAATCCGCGCAGGCGCGTGCATGACGGGGTCGTTCTGCACCTTCAAAAAGGCGTTCGACGCATGGAGAAGCCTTAAAGGCGCCGGTTTTGAGCTTCTTCCCATTATGTCAGAGGCCGCTTTTTCAACCGATACGCGCTTTTACCCATCCGACGCGTCCCGGAAAATCTTTTCGGAAATCGCAGGCAGGGAAATCATCACATCCATCCGAGAAGCCGAGCCCATCGGCCCTAAAAACCTGACAGATATCACAATCGTCATGCCCTGTACGGGAAATACCCTTTCCAAAATCGCAAACGGCGTCGTTGATACGCCCGTAGCCATGGCGGTCAAATCCACGCTTCGGAACAATAAACCCATCCTGATTGCCGTCTCCTCCAACGACGCCCTCGGAATCGGCGCAAAAAATCTTGGCGCGCTTCTTTCTATGCGGAATATTTTCTTCGTCCCCTTTGGTCAGGATGATTCCGAAAACAAGCCGACCAGCCTTGTTTCAAAATTCGACCTCATAGCCGAAGCAGCATTGGCTGCCATAGACGGAAAACAGCTTCAGCCGATTCTTATATAGTATCATCTGCCACATCAAAAGGCTCCCTTGTGCAAAGGGAGCTGTCAAAATCGCAGATATTGACTGAGGGATTGCTGCTGACGAAAAACTACCACAAATTCATTGTAGGGGTCGATGCCTTCGTTGACACACATTTATAAAAAAAGACTGCCGCAAATCGCAGCAGCCTCTTCATCTGATAAGAAGAAACTTAGAAAGAACACAGAAGTTCGACGTAGCACTTCACGTCCTTCGTGCAGTCGAAATATGCATATGCGCCGTTCCCGTCGCCGTAGTAGCCGAACTGGGTCAGCTCATACCCGGCTTCCTTCATCATCTCCATGCGCTTGAAAATGTCGTCTACGATGAAGCCCAAATGGTGCATACCCTCGCCGACCTGAACCAGATGGTCGCGCCAGGTGGAATCAAACTGATTGGGCTCAATCAGCTCAAGCTGGATGTTGTCAAAATCGAAAAATGCCATTTTGCAATTGGCGTCGGGCGCGGGATTGCCCTTATACTGGGTCTTGGTGATGGCGTAGTCGCCGCCGCCGACCGTCGGGGGCACGGCGAGACCGTACAGCTGAGCTACCTTCTGCTTGGACGCTTCGACGTCTTTTACGATCATGCCGATCTGACAGGGCTTTTTCGTGCCTAAAATGGTTTCGAGCATGGTAAAACACCTCCATATTCGATTGATTTCGCTTCCATTATACATATATATATACATGATTGCAACTGTATTTCAAAAAATGATGAAAGCGACAAAATAACGCAATAGTTAACATAAAAAAGGGTTGACAAAAGACCCTCTTAGTGATAAGATATACAAG
>JAFWZN010000033.1 GCA_017522345.1 Clostridia bacterium
GGAGGGCTTGGGTTTATGAGGCAAGAACATATCGATATTCAAGGAATCCCGGCGCTTGTCTGGGGCGAACCATCTGACAAAGTTTATTTGTGTGTCCATGGAAAAATGTCCTGCAAGGAAAGTGTGGAAGGGCTTGCCCGCATTGCGGAAGAAAAAGGGTATCAGACCATTTCTTTTGATCTTCCACAGCACGGGGAACGGCAGGGAGAATCGAACCGCTGCGATATATGGAATGGTGTTCACGATTTGACCGTAGTGGCGGATTACGTTTTCTCCAGGTGGCAGGAAGTCAGTCTGTATGCCTGTAGTTTGGGCGCATTTTTCGCGCTCCACGCATACAAAAATTACACGTTCCGAAAATGTCTGTTCCAGTCACCAATTTTGGATATGGAACATCTGATTAGGCAAATGATGCTTTGGTTTGGAATTTCTGAGCAGCAGCTGGAACTGGAACAGGAAATCGATACACCCATTGATGTGCTTTCCTGGAAATACTACCAGTATGTCCAGAAACATCCCATCAATATGTGGTATCATCCAACCAGTATTTTGTTTGCCGAAAAAGACAATTTACAGTCCCGGGAAGTTGTAGATCGGTTCGCAGCGAAATTTGGCTGTCAGCTGACGGTCGCAGAGAATAGCCATCATCCGTTCATGGAAGAAGCCGATGTGCCGGTGGTGGAAAACTGGCTGTGGGAAAGTATATGAGGCGAACACTATGCGCAAACGAATTCAGCAATATATCGGCATCCTGGCGGCGGTTGTCGCCTACTACATCGTTTACGAGGGTGCCCATCTGATCACTGTGCTGTATTACGATGTGTTCAGGAAAATCAATTTTATGGGCCTGTATATCATGGGGACGGTTCCTGTGATATATTTTGTCGACGGTCAATATCAAGATATGTATCAAATAATCCGTCATCGACCCGGAACATAGAAACTAAAAAGATGTGATTAACGCTTTATTCTTCGAATAGTGATGACTCAAATGGAGGATGATTTTGTGTTATCAACATTATACATAATTGTTTCGTTTATCCATTATTGGTTCGACGATTATCCAATGCACAAACACTTTAAAGAGCAACCGGAATATCAGAAAATGGCACTAAGCCGGATTTTATCTGAAAAAAGCTTGCAACGTATGGACAAGATACTCTTTTTCATAGCAACTCTGAATATGGCTGTATGCTGTGTTTTGATACTCCTGAAATGTATTGGCATACTTGAGTGGTGGTAATAGAATAACCGGGATTACCCCGTCGCTACGCGCGGCGGGGCATTCATTTAACTAAGCATGCTTTCTAATCATGTCCAAGCTTGCTGTCGGAGGCCATCCCATATACATAACACATCTTCCTAAACGTAGATTTGGTTTTGTGAAAAGTTACTGAACTTTATATGAAGTAAACGGTACTGTCAAGAGTTATGCGCAAAAAAGAAATCAGGCAACTGAATGAAATCAATCACAGAGGGGCTTAAGCATCTGTTGGTTACTAAAGAGCAGGCCGAGCTTAACAAGTCAAGGGCGGTATAGCCGCTATCAAGTCATCAAAAAAGTGCCTTTTTTGATGAGAGGGGCCGATCCCCTGAAATTCTGCGGAATTTCCGGGCGGGGATCGGAAAGGGGAAGCGTTTTCAGTCGCTGCGCTTTGTGAAAACGCGCGATTTTGCCGTACATGCCGCCAAAATCGATTGAAAATGGAGAGGGAGTGCGCTCCCTCTCCATGCCTCACCCAGAGGTTTGATGATGGTCTGAGCCGCCTAGCGAAACAGGCGGCTTTTACAATTAAAACCATCCGTGCACGAGCTGTCGACTCGCGCACGGATGGTTTTTGCTTTATGCGTTTTGTGCTTCTTCGTCAATTATTCTCAGCCATTCGCGAATTTTGATGTTCTGCGGGCAGGCCGCTTCGCAAGCGCCGCAGGATACGCATTTTGCGTATGCAGGGTCTTCTTTGTAATGCTTATACAGCCTTTCAAAGCCGCCGAATACCGCGCAGTTATCGTATCTGCCAAACAGACGCGGAATTTTAATTTCCTGCGGACAGGGCTGGCAGTATTCGCATCCTGTGCATCCAATCTTAACGCGCGCTTCGTAGGCCAAGCGAACTTCCGTCAAAAGCTTCTTTTCGTCTTCGCTCATACAGCCCGGCTTGGAATTTTCAAAGATGCGGATATTATCGCTTAGCTGGGAGAAATTGCTCATGCCGGATAGAATGGTGACGATTTCCTTTCGGTCATAAAGATAGCGAAACGCCCATTCGACGGGAGAACGCTGATCTTTGTATCTTTCATACATCGCCTTTACTTCTTCGGGGATATTATTCGCCAATGCGCCGCCGCGAAGGGGCTCCATAATGACAATACCAATCCCCTTTTCCGCCGCATACTCAATTCCCTTCATGGTCGCCTGATTGAATTCGTCCAGAATATTCATCTGAACCTGCGCAAGCTTCCACGGATAGCTGTCAACGACCTTTTTAAAGACTTCGAAATTGTCATGGAAGGAAAAGCCAACGTTGCGAATCTTTCCTTTCTCAAGCATCTTATCAAAAAAGTCGAATAAACCCAATTCGACCACCTTATCAAAGCGGTCGTTGCTGACGGCGTGAGCGAGATAGAAATCAAGGTATTCTACGCCCAATCGTTCCAGCTGGGTATCCAGAAGCTTTTCCATATCCTCATACTTCTCGACCATCCATAAAGGAAGCTTGCTGGTCAGCGTTACTTTTTCCCGATATCCGTCTCTGAGCGCTTCTCCGACCGTTACCTCGCTGTCGCCGCCATGATCGCCGTACGCGGTATCAATGTAGGTAACGCCGCTGTCGATGGCTTTTCTAATGAGCTTTACGGCTTCTTCGTGGTTCACAGGATGGTTCTCCGTATCGTAAACGGGAAGACGCATGCATCCCATACCAAGTACAGAAGCCTCAATATCCGTGCCCGGGAATTTTCTTACATCCATGTTTTATTCCTCCGCAGTTTCGAATTGAGAAGCGCTGTTTTCCAACACGGCATTCTCTTCCTTGGCCCTCGGAAGCGTTACAAGGAATTCCGTCCCTTCGCCGTATTTGGAGCTGACTTCGATAAATCCACCCATGGAATTGACAATATGCTTTACAATCGCAAGGCCCAGACCCGTGCCGCCCATGGCGCGGGATCTTCCCTTATCCACGCGATAGAAACGCTCAAAAAGGCGCTTTAAGTGCTCTTCCTTAACGCCGATACCCGTATCGGATACGCTCAAATGCACGTTTTCGCTGTCTTCCAGCACTTTTACGGTGACGCTTCCGCCAACTTTATTATACTTGATCGCATTTTCAATCAGGTTAATTAAAAGCTGCTTTATGCGGTCGGGATTGCCCATGATAAAGGCGGGCTTTTCGTTCGGAGATGCGTTTACCTTGACTTCCTTTTCCTCGGCATGAATCTTTAAAAGATCGCAGACCTCCATCACGGCTTTGTCAAGCGGAATTTTTTTGATTTCGACGCTTTCGTTGCCGGATTCCATCTTTGTGATGGAAAGGATGTCGTTGATGAGACGGGTAAGTCTGTCCGCCTCAATCATGATGATATTTAAAAATTTTCTGGCCATTTCGGGGTTGTCAACTGCGCCGGCCTGCAATGTTTCAACAAAGCCCTTGATGGATGTCAGCGGGGTCTTCATCTCATGTGAAACGTTCGCAGCAAAATCGGTTCTCAGCTGTTCAAGCTTCTTGATCTCCGTGATATCCTCAATAACTGCGATGACGCCGGCGGATTTTCCTTCGCGATACAAGGGAGAAGCGTAAATGCGCAAAGGTCGAGCGCCGCCCGTCAGGGTCTTGCCTTCGATTTCCTTTACATACATGTTTCCCGTATTGGAGCCCATTGCATCCTTGAACGCGTCCTCAAGCTCCTCGTTTTTAAAGACCGAATTGAGCGGCTGATTCTCAGCGTCCGTAGTATCCACGCCGAAGAGATCGCCCGTAATATTGGTTGTAAACCCGACCAGCAAATCATTATCAACTGTGATGATGCCCGTCTTCATCTGGTTAATCACCTGACCGAAGATGCGGTTTTTTCTCTGCTGCCGGAAAACTCTGTCCTGAACGCGGTTGAGCGTCGCATTATACTTCGCCGCGACCGTTTGGCTCCCCGCTACGGCGCTTTTAATTCTGCTGTCAAATTTTCCTTCGGTAAAATCCTCAAGAACCCTCATGATGGAGTCTACCATGTTATCGCTTCTGGCGACGGATCGATAGATAATCGTAAACTGCATGATGAGAGCGCCAATCAGAATCAGTATCAAAAACCACAAAAAGCTGCCGATGGCTTCAGCCGGGATTACGGCCTGCTTTGCAAAAACGACGACGCTTCCGTCATTTTGCATTTTAGAGACGCAAATCAGCTTTCTGCCAAATTCCGTTCTCATTGTGAAGGTATTGTGATGACCCGAGGTATGCGTATGCTGATACTCCTTCGGGAAATCAAATGTAAATTCATTGTTTTTGTATGCGACCGTGCCGTCTTCCTCGAAATAAGCGAACAGGATGTCCCCTTCTTCTGAAATACCGTTTAGGTAATCATTGGGAGCATCCTGAAATTCCGATTTCTCCGACAAATCGCCGGTCAATCGGCAAATAATTCGCATTTCTTCTTCGATGATGGAATTCTGTATGTTCGCTGCGATTGTCGAGTATGCCGCAATCAGCAGCGAACACACAAATACGTTAAGCAGAGTCGCAATTAAAGCGGCTCTTAATCTCATAAGCGGTTCTCCTGACGATCGTTGAACTTATAGCCTACGCCACGGATGGTTTCGATGTAGTGCGCATCGTCGCCCAGCTTCTGGCGAATATGGCGAATGTGTACGTCAACGGTGCGGGTCTCGCCGTAGAACTCATAGCCCCAGATTCTGTCGAGCAGGAAGTCGCGGGTGAGCACCTTTCCGCGGGAGATGACGAGGAGCTTGAGAAGCTCAAATTCCTTCAGCGTAAGAGAAAGCTTTTCGCCGTTTCTGAACGCTTCATAGTTGCCTACGTCGATGGTCAGACCGCCGACGTGGAGAATGCCCTCTTCCTTATTCTGAGGTGCAGCGCGACGCAGGAGCGCCTTCACGCGGGCGATCAGCTCGCGAACGGAGAAGGGCTTGGTGATGTAATCGTCGGCGCCAAGTTCCAGGCCGAGAATCTTATCCACTTCATCACCCTTAGCGGTAAGCATGATGATCGGAATATCTGCAGTGGTCGGGCTGCTCTTTAACTTGCGGCACACTTCCATACCGTCGATTCCGGGCAGCATGATGTCCAACAGCACGAGCGTAGGACGCTCATGTGCGCATACAACGAGGGCGTCCTCACCGGTAGCCGCGGTCACTACGCGGTATCCGGATGCTTCAAGATTGAAGGAGAGGAGTTCAAGGATATGAGCCTCGTCATCAACAGCGAGAATCAGTTCGTTGTTTGCCATTTGCGTTTCCCCTTTTCTATCGTATTTGGATATATCATCTGACCCTTAGTCAGCCTTACCCTCCGGGTGTTTGTTCATCAGTCTTTCAAGTTCAATTACAAAACTCTCAAGATCCCCGATTTCATGATACACGCACGAGAATCTGGCGTACGCTACCTGATCGACATTTTTAAGGTTCTCAAGAACCATTCTGCCGATTTCGCTCGCCGGAATATCGTCGTCAAATTCCGCTACGGCATCAAGATAAATTTTATCCGCAATATCTTCAATTTGACTGGCGGATACCGGGCGCTTTTCGCAAGCCTTCTGAATGCCAAGGCGAATTTTCGCCGTATCAAAGGGCTGTCTCGCGCCGTCTTTTTTGATTACCATCAATCGGACAGGCTCGGCCTTTTCATAGGTAGTAAAGCGTCTCATGCAATTTAAGCATTCGCGTCTTCTTCGAATAATCGTTCCGTCGTCCGACGGTCTTGAATCGACCACGCGGCTTTCTGGATGCGCGCAAAAAATGCATTTCAAGCTGAATCTACCTCTGTACCAAAGTCATGCTAATATTATACAACCTTTTCTTCGGTTCGTAAAGTACCCAAATTAGAATTTGTTAATTTTTCAGCATTACTGTCACATAAAAAATTGCATTCTTGCCATAAAATGCAAAATGTCGCGCCGTATGTTTGGCATAACATACGCTATTTTCCTGCATCAACGCAGACGTCCACAAGAATCACATCGTCGCCGATTCTTCGAACGCGATCCCATGGAATTTCAATTCCGGATTTATTTTTACTTAAGCATGTGAGAAGATTAAAAGCGTCCGGCACAATGATCGCTTCGATGCACGCGCCCTCCGTAAACGATACGTCCACGACTTTTCCAAGTCTTTTCCCGTCCGCTACATTGATGACGTCCTTTTGTTTGAGTTCAGAAAAGGTCATGTCGTTCCCTCCCCACCTCTTTTACAGTATATCCTATGCATTATGCTCCTGTTTTGTTCATATGCTTTTTTTCATTTGATTGAGCGCGCTCTTCTCAAGACGGGAAACCTGCGCCTGTGAAATTCCAATTTCCTGCGCAACCTCCATCTGCGTTTTGCCCTGAAAGAATCGTTTTTCGATAATCCCTCTTTCCCGCCTTTGAAGGCGTGAAAGCGCGGTTTTAATGGATAAATCGCGCACCCAGTCATCCTCAGAAATTGCATTGTCCTTTATTTGATCCATGATATAAATCGCGTCTCCCCCCTCCTGATAGATGGGTTCAAACAGCGAAACCGGGTCCTGTATCGCCTCTAAAGCAATGATTACGTCTTCTTCCGGCACATCCATCGCCTTGGATATGTCTGAAATTTTCGGGTCTTTATTGTTTTTCTCGGTTAACTCGTCCCTCACCTTCAAAGCTCGATAAGCGGTGTCGCGAATGGAACGGCTTACGCGAATTGCGTTGTTGTCGCGAAGATAGCGCCTGATTTCGCCGATAATCATTGGAACGCAATATGTGCTCGGGCGAACGTTTAACGTCATGTCAAAATTGTCAAGCGCCTTCATAAGTCCGATGCATCCAACTTGAAAAAGGTCGTCCACATTTTCTCCGCGATTTTGGAATTTCTGAATTACGCTCAAAACAAGTCTCAGATTTCCGTAAATCAATTCCTTTCGCGCTTCCTCGTCGCCTTCTTTTGATTTTTTCATCAGTATGTTCATCTTCTCCTGCGTCAGCGTCGGAAGATCGGAAGTGTCTATACCGCAGATTTCTACTTTTCCAAGAGCCATTTGAATCACCTCCGTAAGCAAAGACAGTATTGCCTTTTCCTGCAAAGGTTATTCAATCATGCATTATCACATTTACATTTGCGTAACATTATAGTTATTCTTTACATAAATTAACAATTATCGCTGATTGTAAATAATTTTCGATTTTCTCCAGTAAACTCAATATTTTTCGCGCAGAGAAATATTCGTATTAAAATTTAAATATTTCTGAAATATTTTCGCCTTTTTCTATTGACGTTTGGCATTCAATGACATATAATACTTCTATGATACGTTCACAATAATGTGGACGGATAATGGAAGGGGTAGAATATATCATGACGTTTCTCCGAGTAATCAAGTGGATCTCGTTTGTCGTTTTTGTTCTCGCCATTGCTTTAACTGGCGTAGCGCACGGCTTTATCTTTAACGAGATGGGTCTTTTCTGCAAAGATGCTGAAGCCGAATACATGCTTTCTGAAGTAAGAAACGCTGTTCAGGCCGAAGACGACATCATTTCTTCTTTATTTAATAAGGAAGAAAAGCCCGCAGAAGAAACCGGCAACGCAGCTCCCACTCCCGTTGGCAGCACTGTTTCCGAGCCCGTTCCCGTCGGAAGCACGCCCGCGCCCGCCGCTTCCGGCTACAGCTGCGAAGACGTAAACGAAATCATCGTTCACGTTATGAAGTACGGCTCCTATCAGATTGAAATGAGCTGGTTCAACAAGCTTTTGAACGTTGAATCCTTCAAGATCAATCTTTCTATCCTCGTAGGCTATATCGCACTTTTCGTAGCTTTCATTCTTCACATCATCACCAAGCGTACCAAAACCTTCTACGGCTGCATTTTGATGATTGTTGGCTACATCTTCTATGCCGGTCTCATCGCTCTTGGCTACTACGCTGGCGCCTACTACATCGGCACCTTCGAAGCTACCTTTGTAAGTAACGATATCGCTTTCTACAGAACCTGTACCATCATCGGAGGATTTGCTCTGGCCACCATCGTTGGCGTACCCTATTATCGCCTCGGCATTCGCCAGATCGCAAACAAGACGTACAAAAAGCGCATCGACAATTACAGAAAAAAGCTCCAGAGACGCGGAGCATAAGAACTGCGAAAGACGCTTCGGTTCTCCGAGGCGTCTTTCTTCTTTTTATTTCACCGAAAATTCAATTGACATTCCGCCGCTCTTTTGATATAATGTGTCCATTCGCTGAAGTGGTGGAATGGCAGACACCGGGGACTTAAAATCCCCTGCCCTCAAAAGCGTGCGGGTTCGAGTCCCGCCTTCAGCATGAAAGAGCCGATATTTTCGGCTCTTTCTGAATTTATCAGGCTATCATTTTTTTGAATTTTATAGAATTTGTATATTGACAAATCCCCCCTTATCAGCTATAATATTATTTGTTCGCAAGAGATTAAACAAAATTACATATAGGGGCATGGTGTAATGGTAACACGTGGGTCTCCAAAACCTTTGTTGTGAGTTCGAATCTTACTGCCCCTGCCAAATGCCAGTCAGCAATGACTGGTTTTTTTCTTTGTTTCCGGGAAAAATTGCAGGAATCGTCGCGAAAACCGTCGAATTACAGAAAAACAAAATTCCTTGCCAGAAAAGAGGAGAAACCAATGATCCGTTCTTTTTGCCAGAAGATCGATTTCCCCGCAGAAGCAATTGATTGCATGGAAAAGGCCTATTCCGTTTTAAAAAATAATGCAGCGGGCCTGGAATGGGCGCAAACATGCATCAATGCCGTAACGGAAAACCGCACGGAAAATCTGGTTGAAATGCTCGAAAAGCTGGCCCAAATCACAGGGCTGCATCGCTATACATCGGATATGCTGTTCTGGGTTCTCTGCGCCCAGCCGCTGAAAGCGCGCTATGCCGAAAATCAGCTGACCGAAGAAATGTATTGGGACGCCATGCACGATTTGAAATACAAGCTGATGGAGTGCTATAAATTCTGCGGAATTTGGGGTTCATTTACCTCTGGTTCCTGGTTTGCTTATTTTCATACATTGAAGCGCCTGGCCTTTGGTCGGCTGCAATATGACCCCTGGGAATGGCCCTATGCCCCCTACAAGGGCAAAATCCAGCCCGGCGATAATGTCTATCGCATCCATATCCCGGCGGCTGGGCCGCTGACAAAAGAATCCGTGCTGGATTCTTTCCGCAAGCTGTATGCCTTTTTCCGGAAGGATTATCCGGATGGCGTCATGCCCATTGTTTGCCGCTCCTGGCTTTTGTATCCGGCGCATGTCAGTCAATTTGGCGAAAATTCCAATACGGCGACCTTTGCCGGTATGTTTGATCTGTTGGAAACCCAGGAGGATCCCAATTTTTCTTCCTTCCGTTGGATGTTTAATCTGAAATATGAAGGGCCGGAAACGCTCAAGCGCGTTCCGACGGATACCCGTTTCCAGCGCAGCGCCAAAGCCTATTTTGAAGCGGGTAATTTGCCCGGTATTGGCTGCGGCGTGCTGCTGTTTGACGGCGAAAAGGTACTGGAGTGATCCAAGGATAAAACCGTTGAATTGACCGCATTGTCACTTCAGAAGCGGATCTGAATAATCTCTAATTTGTAACATCCTACTGCATTCGTGCAAGCGCTAACAACGTGATCTGATGAATCGATGCGAAGGCCGACCGAATGCTGAAGTTATGTCTAAGGCGAATCGGACAAAAAGAATACACAAAGATAAAATAACGCCTTCAGGCCGCTTAATCGCGTTCTGAAGGCGCTTTTATCAATTTGGGCTTATGCGAACCGATAATTTCAAAGCCAGAATTTTCTCACAGTCCGCTAAGATCGTAGCCGTTCATTTCGTAATCTTCTCCGAAAACGCCCAGCTGCGCCATTTGTTCAAAATGCTCCTCGGCGTAATCGGAAACATACGCAAGCTTGAGCTTATGCTGATTTTCATTCGTATCATACCAGAACGACATCACAAGATAAGCGCCGTTTGCGCTGGATTTCCAAACGGTGTATTCAGGTACGAACTTAGAAACGTCTCCCTCATATCCGCTCATTACGCTGGATCTGAACGGGAGATCGCCCATCACTTCATCCAGACTTCCTCCGGTGAAATATGCTTCTCCGTACAGGTTTACAAGTTTTTCATTTAATTCCGCGTGAATGGACACAAGGTCGTCCCACGTATGGAATTCGTAGCAGCCTGCGTATAAAATCCCCTCCGCTTCCTCCGCGTGGAAAATGCCGTCCTTGAAGGGATAGACGAACTAAAGCATCGTTCCGACATCGTGACCGACAACCTTGAACGTCTCCGACGTCCTTGCAAAGAAGCAGCTGGGAACCTTTCTGGTTTGCGCAAAATTATCGCGTTCCGCGAAATAGTAAAGCGCATCGGCTACAACGCGCGAATCGTTTCTGGCATACAGATAATCAATGCAGAACATGCGCGTGCGGCTTCGGATGTTTCCATAGGTATCGCCGTATTCAAAATCCATGAACGTGATCGGCTTTGACGTCTCGACGCCTTCTGAAAAAGCGTAAGCGCCTGAGATAATCATCAACGAAGCAAGCAAGGCGGCAACGAATTTCTTCATTCTTTTCATCCCTTTGTTTTTTATACTACATAATATTATACCGTAAATCTAAAACGAATTCAACCGCGTATTTTCCTATATTGCTTTGAACATAACTTCTAAAACGCTTTAAAACACGCTGTTGCGGTTTTGTTTTCATTGTGATACAATGTTAAAAAAGGAGGCTGAAATAATGAGCGCCATACAGTTTACAAGCAAAATGTGGGATCTTATTGTCGTCGGCGGAGGACTTTCAGGCGTTGCAGCGGCGGTATCTGCAAGAAGACAGGGACTTGACGTGCTCATTGTTGAAAAATCCGGGTTTCTTGGCGGCGCGATCGGAACGATGCTTATTTCCCCTTTCATGCCTTATTCAACAAAGGTAGACGGCGTTCGCTTTGATTTAAGCCGCGGCTTCTTTAAAGAACTGCACGACCTTTTGAATGCAACTGGAGGTCTTAGCGGAAACCGCGAGGATATTCACGAGGAATATGTAAAGCTCGCTTTGGATCGCCTTGTTGTAAAAGAAGGCGTTCAGACGCTTTTTCACGCCTATCTTTGCGGCGTCCAAAAAGAAGGCGACGTCTTGAATGCGGTTATGGTTGCTACAAAAGCGGGCGTTCTTACATTCAAAGCCCGCTATTTCATCGACGCAACCGGCGACGCCGACCTTTCTGTCATGGCCGGCTGCCCCTATCACCTTGGAAGACCGGACGGGCTTTGTCAGCCGATGACGCTTTGCTTCAGAATCGGAAACGTAGATATACCGACTTTTCAGAAGAATCGAAAGGATATACAGGAAAAGTATAAGCTTTTCCAGCAGGAAGGAAAAATCAAGAATCCCCGCGAGAATATCCTTGTTTTTAATACCCTCGTAGACGGAATGCTCCATTTCAATACCACGCGCGTCGTAAAACATAACCCTTCTGATCCTTTTGACGTTACGAAGGCGGAAATGATCGCGCGCGAACAGATGCACGAGATGTATTCCTTCCTCAAAGAGAATTGTCCGGGCTTTGAAAACAGTCGCCTTCTCTATTCCGCCGGCGAAATCGGCGTTCGCGAAAGCCGCATGATCGACGGCGAATACCTGCTTACCGAAACCGATCTTCGCGACTGCGTGAAGTTTGCCGATGCAATCGCCGCAGGCAATTACGACATCGATATCCATAACCCAGAAGGAAGCGGAACGAGCCATTACTATTTTCCGGACGGCGAGTGGTACACAATTCCCTATCGCGCCCTTCAGCCCAAGAATATATCAAACCTTCTCGTTGCGGGACGATGCATTTCATCCACCCACGAAGCGCAGGCAAGCTATCGCATAATGCCCATCGTCACGACATTGGGTCAGGCGGCCGGCTGCGCCGCGGCAATCGCCGCCAAGGCAAACGTCGGCGTAAAGGAAATCAGCGTAGAAGAGCTTCAGAAAATTCTTATCGAAAACGGCGCGTTTATCGGTATATAAACGCCGCCCTTGGAAGGAGCGATCATGAATATGCTTACCGGAATCGAACGCATGACAAACATATTAAACCACAAACCCGTTGATCGCATCGGACTTTACGAGCATTTCTGGAACGATACGCACAAAACATGGACTGAACAAGGAAAAATCGCCTCAGGCGACATCATGAGCGATATTTTTGATCACGATATGGACGAATGCTGGGCGCTGAATCTCGTGGCCGACTTAGATTTCACGCCGCAGGTAATTGAGGAAACCGAAAGCACACAGGTTATTCTGGATGGAAACGGCGCGATGCTGCGCCGTCACAAGCAGCACGATACGACGCCCGAACACATCGGCTATAAAATTGAAACCCGCGAGGACTGGGAGGAGAAAATCAAGCCCCTCTTAACGCCTGATCCGCGCAGAATCAATTTTGAAGCATACCGAGCGATGAAAACCTATTGCCAAAAAACCAACCGTTTCTTCGTGCTTTCAGGCATAAACGTATTTGAAGCCATTCATCCCTTGATCGGTCATGTCAATTTTCTTACCAATATGATCGACGATCCCGAGTGGATCGAGGATATGGTTGATACCTATTCCAATCTGATTTTGTCCCTTCAGGAAATCCTTTTTGATCATGAAGGCAAGCCCGACGGCATTTGGTATTACGAGGACATGGGCTATAAGGGCAGCCCCTTTATGTCTCCAAGAATGTATAAAGAGCTGATCCTCCCCGGGCACAAAAAGACCTTCGAACACGCCCATCAAAACAATATGCCCGTCGTCGTTCACTCCTGCGGATTTGTGGAGCCCTTGCTAAGTGACCTTGTAAACGCCGGCATGGACATGCTTCAGGTGATTGAAATCAAGGCCGGTATGGATTTGCACCGCATCTACAGAAATTTCGGCGAGAAAATCGCTCTTATGGGCGGCATCGACGTTCGAACGCTTTACACCAATGATTTTTCGGTGATTGACAAGGAATTGGAAAGCAAAATCCCCTTCGTAAAGGAAGGCTACGGCTACGTCCTGCACAGCGACCATTCCATTCCCTGTACCGTCAATTTCGAAACCTATAAGCATTTTATCGAAAAGGGTCTGGAACTGGGCAAATACTGATTTAACATGACAGAAAAGCGGTATAAAGCAAATTTGCCCATCCCTTAAGGGAACGGATTCTCGGCAGCAAGACTATCTTTGGCCAGTTCATTGAGCATCTCGGAAACTGCATTGAAGGAGGCATTTACGATAAATCCTCCCCATTTTCCGATGAAAAGGGCATCCGGCAATACGTTTTAGAGCTCGTCAAGCGATTAAGCACGCCCGTGATCCGCTTTCCTTGCGGCACGCTCCCCTACTCCTTTCCGAAGGGAGCTTTGCAATTCTTTCCGAAGCGTTTAAAGGAGACAGAATATGATTCAGGGAATCTGGATGTGGCCCAGCAACGTGTACAAATATGGCGCAGAGAAAATTATATCCCGCTTAAAGCGCGCAGGATTTACGGACATTTATTTCCTGACGAAAGGACTTTCCGGCAAAACCTCCTTCTTAGGCAATATTGCTCCTTCAGCGTTTGACCGCGATGTGCTGAAGGAGACGCTCGACAAAGCGCACCAATATGGCATCCGCGTGCACGCGTGGTTTACGTCTGCCTCGGACGAATATTATAAATCCATCCATCCGGAAAGCGGGCGCGAGCATTTTAAGCGCGGAAAGGATAGAGAGCTTATATCCTTTAAGGACGACGCCTATCTTTCTTACCTAAAATCCATTGTGGATGAAGTAATTGAAAGCTATCCCATTGACGGAATTCATCTTGACTATATCCGTTACAACCACATGCTTTACGGCTGGGATGAAAAGGACCTTCAGTCATACGTTGATTACGGCGCGAACAAGGAGGAACTTTTCCAATTCATTGAAAAGACCTTCTTTTCTGACGATAAGGATTTTTCGATCTGTGAAGCCTACAAAAACGGAAATCAAACCCTTAAAGCCTTTTTTGAAAGCAGAAAGGCGGACGTTCAGAGATTTGCCCGGCATATTCTAAAAGGCGTTCGCGATATTCGCCCAAGCCTCATTTTATCCGCAGCCGTAATGCCCGAAGGCGCATATAAGGACGCTTCCTTCGCCGACCTTCATTACGGCCAGGTTTACGATGAGCTTTCTCCGCTTTTCGATTATCTCGCCGTGATGTCTTATTCGAAGGCCTACGATAAGGAAAGCCCTTGGCTTTTGGAGATCGGCCAGAACCTTACAGAGAAACATATCCCCTTTGTTCTCGGCATCCAGACCTACGATCATGTTGGCGCAAGCGCAATACAATCCGACATCCTTTCTGCAAAACGCGCTTCCTCAAGGGGAATCGTCCTTTTTAGAGAAGGCGAATGCGCCATCATTTATCATAAAGACGGCCTTTTCTTGTTTAACGACACAGACGATACGATAACAAGAATCGAGCTTATTGAAAACGGCAAAAAAGAGATTATTGATGCTTCCATCGCCCCCGGTGAAATCTATCCATTGAAACCTTGCTGTTTGCCCGACTGCATATTGCTCTACTCCACCGATAAGCCCGTATGCGTCTTTTACGACAAATACAAGATGGAATAAAACGCATTGCGTGAAGGAGGAACGCTTTTGTTTTCTTATGACGAAAAACGCATCCGTTTTTTACGGGAGAAAGCCGTTTCTCCCTATATTTGCTACGATGAGTTCTATCTGTATTTCTATCGATTTTTGAAAACGGCGGAGGGTACGCTTGAAAAGAAGCTCTCCGAAGCGTGGGCGTATGCTTTTGAAAACATCACCCCCTCCATCGGCGAAAAGGAATTGATCGTCGGAAAGTGCGATTACCGCTTAACCCCGTCCGAGCAGGCGGAGTACGATGAATATAAAAAGACCATCGTAAACGATTACGCCCTCATGTGCGGTCAGGATTCGCACATGGCAATCGATTATGACCTTGTGCTCCATCATGGTATCGAGGGCATTTTGGAGAAAATCGATATGCTTTCCGCCAATTCCGAAAGCGCCGCGTTCTATGCTTCCTGCAAAACCTGCCTGCGCGGCGCGATCCGATTTGCAGAAAAATACGCTGATCATGCGTCCGACCTCGCCTTAAAAGAAGCCGATCCCGTCAGGAAAGCCGAACTCACTGAGATTTCCCGCATCTTAAAGCGCGTCCCGAGATATCCGGCCGAATCCTTTTATGAAGCGGTTCAAAGCGCGCACTTTATTTCCCTCGCGCTGAGCTTCTCCCCCCTGCGCCCCTATTCCATGCAGCAGTTTCAATTAGGACGTCCCGACAGATATCTTTATCCGTTCTACCTGAAGGACAAAAAGTCCGGTGTTCTTAACGACAATTTTGCCCAGACGCTTATTGACGCTCTCGCCATCTTAATAAACCTTCGTGTTCCGCACGGCTTGTCCAGCGGATATATGGTGGGCGGCAGAGACAAAAGCGGCCTTCTCGTGTGCAATGATTTGACCTATATGCTCCTTCAGGCCATTGACGACGTGCGCCTTGTCTATCCCTCGGTCGGACTTTGCTATACAAAGGATACGCCGGAATCCATCCTGACGCTCGCCTGTGAAATTCTCTCCAAAGGCCGTTCTCATCCCGCAATTTTTAACGACGATCTGATCACGCGCGGTCTTTTGTCCTACGGCGTATGCAAGGAAAATGCGCACGATTACATTCACTCCACCTGCGTAGAAATTACGCCCGTCGCCGCTTCAAACGTATGGGTTGCAAGTCCGTATACCAATATGCTCAAGCTGCTTCTTGACCGAATGGACAGAGAATACGATTCCTTTGACGAGCTTGTTTCCCTGATATTTACCGATCTCGATAAGAAAATCGAACAGAATTTTCTTTCCGAGAACGGATATCGCAAAGACAGATACGAAAAATGCCGTCATCCCCTGCTTTCGTGCTTTGTAAACGACTGTCTTTCAAACGGCACGGATATCGAACAGGGCGGCGCGCGTTACAACTGGATCATGCCCAGCTTTGTCGGCATGGCCAATCTTGTCGATTCCCTGTTCGCTATCAAAACAATTGTATTTGAAAAGAAATTATTCCAAATTTCAGATATTAAAAAAGCGATCGACTGTAATTTCGAAGGCTATGAACCCCTTAGGCAGATGCTTTTAAACAAAATTGACAAGTACGGAAACGATATTGACGAAGTGGATCATTTATTCGAAAAGATCGTCGCCCATATCATTTCCGAATGCAAAAAGCACAAGCCCATGCTTCAAAACGCGCATTTAATTCCAAGCGTTTTTTGCTGGATAATGCACGAATTCTTCGGGCGCGAAACCGGCGCTTCCCCGGACGGAAGAAAAGCCGGCTTCCCCTTGGGCGACGGCTCCGGCCCCTGTCAGGGCAGAGAAAAAAACGGCCCGACCGCATCCATTCTTTCAAGCACGAAATGGCCGCACTTGGAATTGATCGGCGGCGTTGCGGTCAACATGAAGTTCTCAAAGAAAACATTTTCTCAATCCTCTCTTGAAAAAGTCAAAACGCTTATCAAAACCTACGTCGAGCGAGGCGGTTTCGAGATTCAATTTAATATCATTGATTACGAAACGCTTATAAAAGCACGCGAAAATCCCGAAAGCTATAATGATCTCGTCGTAAGAATTGGCGGCTACAGCGATTACTTTGTTCGAATTTCTCCTGAAATGCAGGCGGAAATCATTGAAAGAACCGCGCACGAGGTATAGGCTATGAAAGGCATGGTTTTTAATATTCAGCGTTTTTCGATAGACGACGGCCCAGGCATCCGCACGACGGTTTTTCTGAAGGGCTGTCCCCTCAGGTGCGCATGGTGCCATAATCCGGAATCCCACAAAAAATTGCCCGAAATCCTTTTTGATAAGGCAAAATGCATGCTGTGCGGCGCTTGCGTACAGGTCTGCAAAAACCACATCATTTCAGACAAAACCCATCTTTTCAGCCGCGAAGGCTGTCTTGCCTGCGGAAAATGCGCGGACGTTTGCTTCTCAGGCGCGCTTGAAAAATGCGGAAAGGAAATGACGGATACGGAAGTTATCGAAACCGTCCTTCGCGACAGGGCGTTTTATCAAAACGAGGGCGGCATGACTCTCTCCGGCGGTGAGCCGCTTTTGCAAAACGAGTTTTCCCTGTCTTTATTAAAGCTTGCGAAGAAGAGCGGCGTTCATACCGCTGTCGAAACGTCAGGCTACGCAAACAGCGAATCCCTTATGGAAATCGCAGAGTATACGGATTTGTTTCTTTTCGATATAAAGCTGACGGACAGACGCGCTCACATTGAGTATACAGGCGTTCCGTTCGACCGAATTTTGGACAATCTTGCTCTTTTAAACAATCTGTCAAAAAGAATCATCCTTCGCTGCCCCATGATCCCGGGCGTGAATTTGACAAAAGAGCATATTCGCAATGTCTTCTCAATGTCCGAAAAGCTTTCATCGGTCGAATCGGTTGAGTTTGAGCCTTATCATCCTCTGGGCATAAGCAAATCCCGCCTGATTGGACAAAATTCTTTATATTCATCTGAGGATTTCCTGGAAAAAGAAGAAATCCAAAAACGAATCGATGAATTGAATCCAACGATTACAAAGCCCTACTTCATTCATTAATCACGGGAGATTGTTTTATGAAAAACGGATATCTTGTACAGCTTCACCTTCATACCTCAGACACAAGCCGCTGCGGGCACGATTCAGGAAGTGACATTGCAAGAGCCTGTAAGGCTGCGGGCTATCACTTAATCGCAATCACCGATCATTTCTTCAATGCAAATATCGGTTGCGACCGCGATCTGCCCTGGGCAGAAAAAGTGGAATATCTTTTAAGAGGCTATCGTTCCGCCAAGAAAACGGGCGATGAAATCGGCCTCACCGTCATTTTCGGCTGGGAAACCTTTCAGGCGGGACGCGAGCTTCTGACCTATGGCCTTGACGAAAATTTCCTTCTTGCGCATCCGGATCTTGACAAAGTCCCGTATTACGAGTACATTAAAATCGTAAATGAAGCGGGCGGAAAAATCATTCATGCCCACCCCTATCGCGAGGCGCCCTATATTCCAAAGTTTCAGCCCGATCCCGATTCGGTAGAGGCATACGAGGTATATAACGCCGGAAATCGTGAGGAAGAATGGAACGAAAAAGCGCTTAAGGAAGCCAAGGAGCATCATCTTTTGATGTTTGCCGGAAGCGATGCGCACGCATGCCCGGGCGTTAAAAACGGCGCGATGCTTTTTGAAAATCCCGTCCAAAGCATTTACGAAATTTTTGAAGAAGCGAAAAACGGAAACTGCACAATTGTAAGAACCTTGAACGATTAAGAAAGGGGAACAAAATATGGCAAAAAATCTCCATGACATTCTTTCCATGATTAAGGAAAACGGCATCAAGATGATCGATTTCAAAATGGTGGACATCAACGGCCAATACCGTCATGTTACCATACCTGCTGAGAACTTTTCCGAAGACACCATGAAAAGCGGCATCGGCTTTGACGCGTCCAACTACGGCTATGCCGTTGTTGAAAAAAGCGACATGGTGTTTATTCCTGATCCCGATACGGCGGTCATCGATCCCTTCTGCGCCATCCCGACCCTTTCCATGACGGGCAACGCCATGATTATCGATTCCCCGGAAAACAAACCTCTTGCGCAGTATCCGAGAAACATTGTGCTTGCCGCCGAAAAATACATGCAGTATTTGTCAATCGCAGACACCATGCTGATTCTTCCCGAATTCGAATTCTATCTTTTCGATCAGGTCGGCTGGGAGGTTCAGCCGAATTCAGTAGGATATTCGCTTGACGCCAAGCAGTCCTACATAAACAGCGCGACCGAAGGAAGCGGCGTGATCGTACCCAAGCAGAAGGCCTATCACATCGCAAAGCCCTTCGATGTAGCCTACGAAATGCGCAGCGAAATGTGCATGCATATGGCAAACGCGGGTATAAAAATCAATTATCATCATCCCGAGGTCGCCGCCTCCGGCCAGTTTGAAATTGAGCCTCAGCTGGGCAAAATGAGCCATATGGCCGATGCGACCATGATGATTAAATACATCATCCGAAATACCGCCCTTAAATACGGCAAAACCGCCACCTTTATGCCCAAGCCCATTTATGGCGAGGCCGGAAGCGGCATGCACGTTCACATGCAGCTGTTTAAGGATGGTCAGCCGCTTTTCTCGGATGATAACGGTTACGCCCACCTTTCCGAAACCGCGCACTATTTTATGGGCGGCCTCTTAAAGCACATCGGCTCTCTTTGCGCCATCACCAATCCCTCCACAAACTCCTTTAAACGCCTCGTTCCCGGCTTTGAAGCGCCCGTTACCGTAGGCTACGCAACCTCCAACAGAAGCGCGGTCATCCGCATTCCCGCCTATGCCAAATCTCCCGACAAGCGGCGTTTTGAGCTTCGAAACCCCGACGCAACCTGTAACCCCTATTTCTGCTATGCGGCAATTCTGATGGCGGGTCTTGACGGAATCCAAAACAAGATCGACCCGCACGCAAACGGCTGGGGCCCGTATGATTTCAACCTCTATCATCTGCCCGAGGAGGAAAAGAAAAAGCTTAAGGGGCTGCCCGTTTCTTTGGATGAGGCGCTCGATTGTCTGGAAGAGGACAACGAATACCTAACCGCCGGCGGCGTATTCCCCGAGGCGCTTTTGAAGAACTTTATTAAAATGAAGCGCGAAGAAATCCGCCAGATGTCTCAAATTCCTCATCCCGCCGAGTTTGACAAATACTATAATCTCTGATTTTTCGAATGAAAAACCGCTTCAGCTGATCCGAAGCGGTTTTTATTCGTTTTATGAAAGAAATAAAATCGTAGGGTCAAGCACGGCGGCGGATTCCTGAATAACGATATCGTTTCCATTCTGTGTAAAGGCAGCGTCTTTTTCCGTGCCGTCCGGCAGCATGCGCGTTATTTTGCTTACCGAAAAATCAACCGTTAACTTGATTTCTTCAATCACGTCAAGCCCCAAATTGAATATTGCGCACATGTATTTATCTTCCCTGGTCTTTCCGAGTCTCAAATACACTTCCTCGTCGCCCGAATAGTATGCTTTGAGGCCGCCGTTTTCCTTAAGAAGCCGCACGATCTGTTTTTTTCTTGATTCAGTCAGGAAGGAAAACGCCTCTATGATATTGTAGTTCGTCTTGGGCGTTCCGGAAAACACAATGCTCGTTCCGCCGATCGGATTTTTATAAGACGTCACGCCGGGAAAAAGCATCTCTTTTGTCTTTCCGTCTCTGAGATGAAAAACCATGGATTCTGTTTTTACATCCTTATTCAGCGCAACAAGCTTGCAGATATTTATTTGAGCGTTTGCAATGCTGCCATTTTCATCTAAAATCTCGCCGCTTGCGTTTTCGCCATCCCACGTTTGAACGTCTACGCCCAGATAATCTCCAAATCCTCTTGAAATCAGCCGTTTGGCCGTATCGGACGCGAGGAATACCGTGCCTTTTAAAGCATCCTTGATTTCTTCATCGGACATAAACGCGTCATAAGACCCGTCCATAAACACTGCGCCGCCCGCTTCGTTTGAAAAATACATGGGAATGCCCAATCTTTCCATCACGCAGCTCGACCATCCGTTGGTTTCCATGATGGATGGCATAGCGCCGTAGCCATAACCCGGCACGCTTGATACCGGCATCCTGCATCCAAGCCATTTAATATCCCGAACAATTTCAGAAAGCCTTTCGTACATCCCTCTGTGCTTGGAAAGCTTCTTCCTGTAGGCAACGCCGCTTTCAGGTTCAAAGGTTGAAAGCCGCGTAATCCAATGCTTTGCGCCCGTTGCGCCTTCAAAAATGGTTGCCACAAAGTGCGCATGACATAATGTCGCGCTGGTTGAATAGCGGTTTTGAGGACAGGTATCGGTTTCGGCAAGCATTGCATCCACTTTGCCTCTTAATATCGCCGCCTGCGCAGCCGCTCTCAAAGCGATATCCGAAAAGAACCTTGCTCCTTGCGCGGTATATGCGCCGTTATTGAGTCTGACAATCACGGATTTTCCCTTTCCGGCCAGAATCTTTGCGATTTCGTCGGCAAACTCCGCGCCCGAGCCGCACGCGCAGAACGAAACAGGCATGGTTTCATCCACGCTGTCAACGCCTTCACGGTAGGCTTTCGCCGCGCCAAGCAGCGAATCTCTCTGCGTTTCGATAAAAAGCTTTGTATAGCGTATATCCTCTTCGCTTTCGCCCTGCGTGTGCCTGAAAAGCTCCTCGCGCGTCATGTTCGTTCCTGCAAGCTTATTAAACGCTTTCATATGCAAAGGACACGCACAGCCCTTTCCTTCGCGAAACATCAGCCTGAAATCGTCGTCCACCATGATTTCCTTTGGTTTATGAGACGTAATTTTCGCCATTACAGACCTAAAATGCTTTCTGAACCCTTCGTCGTAGGGACAAACGACGTTGACTTCCTTTCCGTCCGTCAGATTGGTATATCTTTGGAAAGGAAACATGTGATCCAGCGCCCATCCATGACCGATCGAAGCCTGCACGAGGATGCCGATTTCCTTCCCGTCCTCCTTTAAGCGATCGCGGATTTTGTCATACTCCTCAAGCAAAATTCCGGCTTTGTCAAACGGCGGATCTCCCTCGGGAACAAGCGTCATCATCATAAGCGCACATGTAGCAATTCCGTTTTCATACTGATATTTTATATCTTCCGCTATCTCTTCGATATGACCGCTTACTGTGCGAAGCGGCATAATGGAATACAAGCGCATGCTGTCACGCTCCTTTCAGACTCATTATAGCATTTTTTGTGGGTCTTCGCAATTGCAGCGATGAATTTGAAAACTAAAAACATAACGTCGAATTTTCATTTGGCGGTATCAATATATCTATAAATTGTGTAAAATTATAGTATTCAATGAAAGGAGATTGATATCCATGCGCAAGGTACTTTCCATTGTTCTGGTTCTCATGCTCGCGCTTTCCCTCATGGCACCCGCAGCTATCATGGAAGGCAAGTCCGATGACATCGTCATCCTCCACACCAACGACGTTCACACCTACATCGACGGCGAACTCTCCTACGACGTAATCGCCGGCGTAAAGGCCGAACTCGAGAAGACCTACAACTACGTTATCCTCGCCGACGCTGGCGACGCCGTTCAGGGCACCGCTTTCGGTTCCATGGATAAGGGCGAAACCATCGTTAAGCTCATGAATGCCGCCGGTTACGATGTAGCCACCCTCGGCAACCACGAGTTCGACTACGACATGGACGGCGCACTCAACGTGATCGAGTGGGCCAACTACCCCTATGTTTCCTGCAACTTCTATCATGAAGAAAACAACGTCCGCAACGAAAACGTTCTGGACAGCTATGTTACCTTCATCTGCGGCGACATGTCCGTTGCTTTCATCGGAATCACCACTCCCGAGTCCTTCACCAAGTCCACTCCCGCCTACTTCCAGGATGACAACGGCAATTACATCTATGGTATTGCCGGCGGCGAAGACGGAAGCAAGCTCTATGCTGATGTTCAGGCTGCCATCGACGAAGTCAAGGCGCTTGGCGTAGACAAGGTTATCGCCCTTGCTCACCTGGGCGACGACAAAGCTTCCCAGCCCTGGACCAGCGAAGAAACCATCTTAAACACCTGCGGCCTCGACGCTTTCATCGATGGTCACTCTCACTCCACTGTTCTTGGCAAGGAAGTTCTTGACAAGGATGGCCACACCGTTATCCTCAACCAGACCGGCGAATACTTCGGCAAGATCGGCATGATGGTCATCGATTCCGAAACCGGCGCCATCTCCTGCGATTTCATCACTGCAAGCGAAATCGTTGAGCTTGCTACCGACAGCGAAGGTCAGGAAGTAGAAAACGTAGTTGGCTACGAGCTTTCTTCCAACCTTTACAACGGCGCAAAGTGGCCTGTAAACGAAGAAGTCAAGGCTATCAAGGATGCTTGGATCGACGAAATCAACACCAAGCTCGGCGAAGTCATCGGCTCCACCGCTCTTACCTTCAACAACTATGACGCAGAAGGCAAGCGCCTCGTCCGCTCTCAGGAAACCAACACCGGCGACCTCGCGGCCGACGCTCTTTACTGGCTGTTCGACGAAATGGGACTTGATGTAGACGTAGCCATCATGAACGGCGGCGGCGTTCGCAACAAGGCTGTTACCGGCGAAATCTCCTACCTCGTTGCCAAGCAGATCCACACCTTCGGAAACGTTGCATGCCTTCAGACCATTACCGGCCAGCAGCTCCTCGACGCTCTTGAGTGGGGCGCTCGCTTCGTAGACGCCGGCAAAGAAAACGGCGGCTTCCTCCAGGTTTCCGGCATCACCTACAAGATCGATTCTTCTTATCCCGAGTCCGTTGTAGCGGATGATAAGGGCGTATGGGTATCCGGCCCCACCGCTGGCTATCGCGTACACTCTGTTGAGGTTTACAACAAGGAAACCGGCGCTTACGAGCCCCTCGATCTCGCTGCTTCCTATAACCTCGCTGGCTACAACTACACTCTGCGCGACCTCGGCGACGGCTTTGCCATGTTCGACGGCGCGATCAACGTACTTGACTACGTCATGGAAGACTACATGGTCGTTTCCAACTACGTTTCCGACTTCGAAGGCGGCGTTGTTGAAGCCACCAATTCTCCCCTGCTCGCCAAGTATCCCGGCATGCTGCTTGACTACTCCACCGTCAACGGCAGCGGCCGTATCGTAGTTGCCCCCATGAACTAAGCGTCTTTCCCATACAAAAAGAACTGCTTCTTTTGATATGTACCCCCAATACTGGACACGCAGTATTGGGGGTATTTCTATGAAGTATAGTAATGAGTTTAAGAAAATGAGCGTGGAACTATATCGGCAAGGGAAATGGCCAGAGACGCCAGAGGATATAGATCAAAAGGAA
>JAFWZN010000034.1 GCA_017522345.1 Clostridia bacterium
CTCTGTTTTTTTCTCCGGGCTGTTGTGCAACAGCCCCTAATTTTATTTCAAAGGGACGGTTCCTATGATATATAGCAAAATATTGTTGGCAGGCGGAGAATATCAAAGGAACCGTCCTCTTGACTTTGAACGTTTCGTTTCCTCCGTAGGGGTCGATGCCCACATCGACCCGGCTTCCTGATGGTAAAAAGCGTCCCGAAAGGATCATGCCTTTGAACGTTTCGTTTCCTCCGTAGGGGTCGATGCCCACATCGACCCGGCTTCCTGATGGTAAAAAGCGTCCCGAAAGGATCATGCCTTCGGGACGCTTGCTTTATGTGTTATTTGTGATAGAGTTTCGTCGTCTCGTACACCGGCTCGCAGCTTACGTTAATGCCCAATCTTTTATAGGTTTTTTCGTCCACCGAGGATAGGATGACGGAAAAGTGGGCGTCGCAGCCTTTCAGTTTTTCCAATTGTTTTTGGGCTAAGGCGGCGTTTTCGTCGGTGACTGCGCTTACGCACAGGGCGATCAGCATTTCGTCGGAATGAAGGCGCGGGTTGTGGTGACCGAGGTTTCGGGTTTTTAAATTGCTGATGGGCTCGATGACGGCGGGGGAAATGAGGTCGACTTCCTTGTCGATGCCGGCCAAGGCCTTCAGCGCGTTCAGCATCAGGGCTGCGGATGCGCCTAAAAGAGAGGAGGTTTTGCCGGTTACGATTCTGCCGTCGGGAAGCGTCATGGCTGCGGCGGGCGCGCCGGTGGTTTTTTCGCGCAGGAGCGCGGCGCTGACGGCCGGGCAGACCTCGGACGTGATATTGGCTTTATTCATGATGAGCTCAAGCCTGCGCACAGCCTCTTCGTTTGTGCCTCCCTTTTTGAGGTCGCATTGCGCGGCGTAGTAACGGCGAAGAATCTCAACGCGCGAGGCTTGCGAGCAGATTTCATCATCGGTAATGCAGAAGCCGATCATGTTTACGCCCATGTCGGTCGGGGATTTATAGGGAGAAGCGCCCGAAATGCGCTTCATGATTTCATTAAGGACCGGGAAGATTTCAACGTCTCTGTTGTAATTGACGGCCTTTGTATCGTAGGCTTCAAGGTGATAGGGGTCGATCATATTGACGTCGTCCAGATCGGCGGTCGCTGCTTCGTAGGCCAAATTGATCGGGTGCTTTAAGGGCAGATTCCAGATCGGGAAGGTTTCGAATTTGGCGTAGCCGGAGGAAACGCCCCTCTGGGAATCGTGGTACAGCTGGCTTAAGCAGGTTGCCATTTTGCCGCTGCCCGCAGCGGGCGCGGTAACAACCACCAGCGGACGGGAGGTTTCGATGTAGTCGTTTCTTCCGAAGCCTTCCTCGCATACGATATTTTTGACGTCCGAGGGATAGCCTTTGATCGGATAATGGCGATAGGAGCGGATGCCGAGCGCGGTTAAGCGCTTTCTGAACTGATCCGCGCTGGGCTGACCCGAATACTGCGTGATGACGACGGAGCCGACGTACAGGCCCATGGATCTGAAGATATCCATCAGGCGCAAGACATCGTCGTCATAGGAGATGCCGAGGTCGCCGCGAATTTTATTTTTCTCGATATCGTTGGCGTTTATTACGATGACGATTTCTACCTGGCTTTCAAAGGACAAAAGCATGCGCATTTTGCTGTCGGGCTCAAAGCCGGGCAATACGCGCGAAGCGTGGTAGTCGTCAAAGAGTTTTCCGCCGAATTCGAGATAGAGCTTTCCACCGAAAGTTTCGATGCGCTTTTTGATGTGGTTGGACTGAAGCGCGATATATTTTTCATTGTCGAAACCAATCCGTGCCATTACCGCAAGACCCCCTTTTCGTACGATTTATTTTTCAAAAAAGAGAATGCCGAGCGTGCCGGGGCCGCAATGGCTGGAAACGGTGCAGCCGGCGGTGGAGAAAAGAACCTTTGCGAAGGGGCGTATTGCAAGCACGGATTCCTTCACCTTCTGGCGGATTTCGTCCGATACGCCGGAATCGGTGATGTAGATGAGGTCAAGATCCGCATCGACCTTTTCAAGGCGGTCGCGCACATATTCGCAAAGCACTGCGGACATCTTGCCTCTGTACTTTTTGCAAACGTCCATCTTGCCGTTTTGAACCTCAATGCAGATGCGAAGGCGCAGAAGACCTGCGGCAAACGCGGTAACCGCTGAGCAGCGGCCGCCCTTGGCAAGGTAATCGACAGTGTCCAGAACGAAGCTGACGTTCAGCTTTTCGCGCTTTTCCATCAAAACATCGTAGATTTCCTTGGCGGATTTGCCTTCCTTGGCAAGATTTGCGCCGAGAATACACAATAGGCCGATGCCGGTGGAAAGATTGTGGCTGTCAACGGCGTATACGCCGCCCATTTCTTCGGCTGCCATGCGGCAGTTCTGGAAGCATACGCTCATTTCGCCGGAGATGGTCAGGTGAACGATTTCATAGCCTTCCTCTCTCAGGGGCTTCCAGAAATCCATGTAATCCTGCATGGATACGGCGGCGGTCTTGGGCAGCTGGCCGCACTGCTTGATCTTTTCAAACATCACATCAGAGGTGATGTCGATGCCGTCGCGGTATTCGTTGTCCTGAATGCGGACGTAAAGGGGGATAGTTTTGATGCCGTATTCTTCAAGCTGGGCTTTTGTCATATCGCAGGTGGAATCGCAGGTGATGATGACTTTATTCATGTTTCTTTCCTCCGTTTATTAAAGCTCTCTGGCGGCGATGACTTCGATTTCAATCAGCGCGCCCTTGGGAAGTTTGGATACTTCGTAGCACGCGCGCGCGGGGAAGTTCGGGGCGAAATATTCGCCGTAGATGGCGTTTACCGCGCCGAAAGCGCCAAGGTCAGTCAGAAGCACGGTAGTCTTCAGAGCGTGTTTCATGGTGAGCCCTACTTCCTCGAGCACGGTTTTGATATTTTCAAGCGCCTGCCTTGCCTGCGCCTCGACGCCGCCTTCTACGATTTCATTGGTTGCGGGATCGAGGGGGATCATGCCGGAAACAAAGACCAGATCATTTGTCATGGTAAGCGTGGAATAGGGGCCGACGGCCTTGGGACCTTTTTCGGTATTGAAGCATGTCTTCACGGTGAACTTCCTCCTTATTGCTGACCGTTTCCAATGGGATGAACGCCGACCCAATAAATGTCGCGCTCGCCCTCGTAATAATCGACGGATACTTCTTCTCGCTTGACTTCAAGCCCGGTATCCCAGTCGTAATAAATGCGCTCAAGCATACTGCGGCGGCCGAGCTTGCCTTCCTTTTTGAGCGTGTAGTCGTCTACATAATAGGCGTAAACGCCGGTTTCGTCCGGCACGGTTACGATGGAAGTGTTTTTGATGTTGTTCTGCAGGATGGTGGAGTACAGCTCTATTCTGTATTCCGGCCTTCTCCCGTAGATATTGACCAAAGCGTATTCGCGGGTGACGTCGGTGTAAATGTAGATATTATAATCGGTATTGTTGACGAACACGAAGTCGTCCTGCGCGTCTTCGCTGACGGCGGCGTCCATGCTGGCTTTGCAGTAGGCGACGACCATGGAATGATTGTGGCGTTCGATGACGTCCATGCCCGCCTGAAGGAGCGCGGCGTACAGGGTGCTGGAGGCCTGACAAATACCGCCGCCCAGCCCCTCCGTGATGGTTGCGCCGTAATAGACGGTGGCTTCCTTATAGCCGCGAAGGGCGGTTCTCGCGCCGACCACTTCGTTAAAGGACACGGTTTCGCCGACTTTCACCTCAAATGCGTTGAAATTGGAAAGCGCGGTTCTGATATTGGAGCGGCGGGCGGAGGAGCTTCCTTCCAGAGACGTTTGATAGGAAACGATTAGCTGAAGGCCCTCCTCGGCGTCGCCGGAGGAGATTGCGGCGGGCTTGACCTCAACCGGGAGCGGAATCTCCTTGGATACGCCGTCCTTCATGGCTTGGTCAAGCGTTTCGAAAAGCGCCCGCGCATCAAGCGCAAGGCCGTCCTTTGATTGGCTGAGAATAATGGGCTTGTCTGTGTCCAAAAGGATGTCTGCATCCTGAGGCGCTACATATACCTCCTGGGCGATACGGGCGGTATAGTTCTGAAGCGCGGATTCGTCATACGTGAATTTCGTCCATAATTCCTGCGGGGAATATCGCAAGGACATCATCATGTTTTCCCGATCGGCGGTGCTGCCGGTATGGCCGAAAAACCATGCTTTTTCAAGCACCTCTTCCGTATTGATGGAGGCGTTGAAATCCCGGGGGGTGAACGTCCACGCCTTATCGCCGTAGGTGAGGCGGTATTCGGCGTTTAAAATTCCTTCGGCCCATTTGTTCAGCATGCTTTCGCCCTGCTCGCGCGTGTAGGCGGACATGTCTACGGAATTGATGTATACGCCTTCAAGATAATAGTTGTTGTCAATGGTTTTGGCGCGCCGGATGAGAACATATCCCGCCACGATCGCCACGACAAGCAGGATGGCGAAAAAGGGATTGGAAAATAAATCCCGGATTGTATTCTTTTTTTGCTTCGGCCTTTTGCGCACATGATTCGGCGCGGGGCGCCTGTTGATAGGCGGTCGCTGCATTGTATTTATAATCCTCCGTGAAACTATACATCACACCATTTTACCTATTCTATTATACACTACTGATGCGCTTTTTGCAAACATTTTTGCGTGCGGCGGAAACTGTAAAAGAAGCAGCCCGAAACAAAGGTTTCAAGACTGCTTCGAATGCGCCCGCAGGCGCGCTTCATTTAAAAGGGCTGCTGCAAATTTTTTGCAGCAGCCCTTTTATCGATAAGGTGCGGAAATTATTTCTCTTCTTCCTCAACCTTGATTACCTGCTGACCATCGTAGTAGCCGCAGGATTTGCACGCGCGGTGCATCAGCTTCATCTTGCCGCACTTGGGGCACTTGCCGATGCCGGGCAGGCTGAGCTTCCAGTGCGCGGAACGACGGGAATTTCTTCTCGCCTTAGAAACTTTTCCTTTGGGTGTTGCCATGGTTACACCTCCTCATTGTTTTGATCGGATAATAAACTATTCAATGCCGAAAACGGATTGAGTTTTCCTGAATCCTTCGGGCATGTGCATAGCTCGTGATTGCGGTTTTTACCGCACTTGGGACAGAGACCCTTGCAATCGTCTTTGCAAAGGAAACGGATGGGCAGCTCCAGGATGACCGCTTCCCGGATTACGGGCTCAAGCTCGATCTCGTAGCCGGTAATGGGGTATGCGTCCTCGCCGTCGCCGCCAACGACAAACACCGCGTCCAATTCCGCCTTCACCGGTTTTTCAATCGGAATTAAGCAGTTGGCACATTGGGTTTTTGCCAAAGCGGAGATTTTTCCGTTCACGTTGACTTCCTCGCCTGCGCCGAAGAATACGCCTTCAAAGCGAACGCTTGCCAGAGTGATCTCGTCTCCCATAACCTCGATGGTTTCGTCGGGAAGCGTGATTTCCAGAGGGTACGATTGTCCGGGATTTTTGAGCGCGCGAGAAATGTTCAGCATGGATTGATAAAAACCTCCCACCACAGCCTATATAGTATAGTCGCAACCGGGATATTTGTAAAGTTATTTTTTGTATACGGTTTATTTAGAAGCGGTAAGTTCGAAGGTATCCAGCGCGATGGCCAGCTCCTCGTTGGTGGGGATGACCCAACAGGAGACCTTGCAGCCGGGCTTGGAAATCATGACTTCCTTGCCGCGGGTCTTGTTGGCTTCTTCGTCAACCTCTACGCCCAGGAACTCAAGGCCTTCAAGAACGCTTGCGCGGCCCTTGGCGTCGTTTTCGCCGATGCCGGCGGTAAAGATGATGGCGTCTACGCCGCCCATGGCCGCTGCGTAGGAGCCGATGTACTTGCGGATGCCGTAGGCCCACATGTCAAGCGCGAGGCGGGCGTCTTCGTTTCCGTTTTCGGCGGCGGTGTTCACGTCGCGCATGTCGCTGGATTCTCCGGAAATGCCGAGCAGACCGCTCTTTTTGTTGAGCATGTTGAGGGTATCGGTGACGGAGATGCCTTCCTTATTGGCGATGAACTCGACAACCGCGGGATCGACGTTGCCGGAGCGGGTGCCCATCAGAACGCCCTCAAGAGGCGTTAAGCCCATGGAGGTGTCAACGCACTTTCCGTCAACAACGGCGGAGAGGGAGGAGCCGTTTCCTAAGTGGCAAACGATGATCTTGTCCGCCTTCTGGCCGTGGGCTTTCAAAACCTCGATGGCGCGGCCGGAGACGAAGCGATGGCTGGTGCCGTGGAAGCCGTAGCGGCGAACGGCGTGTTCCTTATAATACTTCATGGGAACGCCGTACATGAACGCCTTGGCGGGCATGGTCTGATGGAAAGCGGTGTCGAATACGGCGACCTGGGGCGTATTCGGCATAACGGCTTCGCAGGCGTTGATGCCCATTAAGTTGGCGGGGTTGTGGAGGGGGCCCAGGGGGATGCAGTCCTCGATGGCCTTTTTGCAGGCGTCGTCGATGATGCAGGAGGCGGTAAACTTGTCGCCGCCATGGAGCACGCGATGGCCGACCGCAGCGATTTCGCTGACGTCTGCGATCACGCCGTGAGATTTGTCAACCAACGCTTCCAGAACCAGCTGGATGGCGGAGGTGTGATCTTTAAAGGAAGTTTCAACGACGAATTCCTGCTTGGTGCCCTCGCCGTACTTGTGGGTGAGCTTGCCGGTTTCCATGCCGATGCGCTCGGCAAGGCCCTTGGCGATGACGGAATTGTCGGTCATGTCGAAAAGCTGATACTTAAGGGAGGAGGAACCGGCGTTGATAACGAGAATTTTCATTATTATATCTCCTTTTGAGCCTTACTGAGCCTGAACGGCGGTGATGGCGACGGTGGCAACGATGTCGTCTACGGAGCAGCCGCGGGACAGGTCGTTGCAGGGCTTGGCAATGCCCTGAAGGATCGGGCCATAGGCTTCGGCCTTGCCTAAGCGCTGAACGAGCTTGTAGCCGATGTTGCCTGCCTGAAGGTCGGGGAAGACGAGAACGTTGGCATAGCCCGCAACTTCGCTTCCGGGGCTCTTGAGCTGGCCGACTTCGGGAACGATGGCCGCGTCAAGCTGAAGTTCGCCGTCCAGCTTGAGCTCGGGCGCAAGCTCCTTGGCGAGCTTCGTCGCTTCCTGAACCTTGGTAACGTTATCATGCTTGGCGCTTCCCTTGGTGGAGAAGGAGAGCATCGCAACCTTGGGCTCGATTTCGCCCAGAGACTTGGCGGATTCCGCAGCGGCGACGGCGATGTTGGCGAGCTCCTCGGCGGTGGGGTTGGGGATAACGGCGCAGTCGGCAAAGATCATTACGCCGTACTCTTCGATGGGGCTTTCCATGAGGAAGCAGGAGGATACGGTCTTGATGCCGGGCTTGCACTTGATGATCTGAAGCGCGGGGCGCAGCATGTCGCCGGTGGAATGGATGGCGCCGGATACGAGACCGTCCGCGTCGCCCATCTTAACCATCATGACGCCGTAGAACATGGGATCGGCAACCTTCTTGGCAGCTTCTTCCTCGGTCATGCCCTTGGCCTTACGGATTTCATAAAGCGCGTTCGCGTATGCGGGCGCCTTTTCGCTGGCGGCGGGATCTACGATTTCGATGCCGCACAGGCAGGTGTTCGTTTCGGCGGCGACAGCCTTAACCTTTTCGGGGTTGCCTAAGACGGTGATCTTCGCGATGCCGGCCTTCACGATTTTCGCAGCGGCCTGGATGTTTCTGGTCTCTTCGCCTTCGGGAAGAACGATGTGCTTCACGTTCGCCTGGGCTTTGGCCATGATTCTGTCGATGATTGCCATATCCAAAATCCTCCAAACAATTATTTCGAATCGTTCCGGAAAAATCCCGGTTAATATCAGCATATATTATATACCATTTTTGTGAATTTGGCAAATGTGATAAGACGTTTTTAATGCGTTCACAGGTTAATTTCCAATTGAACTATGGTTTTGAAATGTAATTTTTCGGGATAAAGGTTAAATTTCGTTTTTTCACCGTTTTTGTGTCGGAATTATTACACACAATCTCATGAGATTCGCTTGACAAACGCCCTTTCATTCCTTTATACTTAGGAAGTTGTCTTTTGGAATGCCTGCCCGCGGACAAATAAGGTTTCCGCAGGCGATTCAAATAGGATGATAGCGAAAATCATCCATGCGGCGAACGGCATTCGACCGCGACGCCCGAAACGGGCGAAAAAAGAAAGGAAGTAGACCCTATGTTCAGAACTTATCAGCCCAAGAAACGCCAGAGAAACAAGGTACACGGCTTCCGCGCCCGCATGAAGACCAAGGCCGGCCGCGCCGTTCTCAAGGCCCGCCGTCTCCGCGGCCGCAAGCGCCTCACCGTCTAATTTCGGAAAATAAAGTGACAGCCGCGCATCCTTTCCGTCTTGGCCGAAAGCAGTATAGCCTCGGCAGGAACCGGAATTATCAATACGTATACCGCAAGGGTAAAAGCTTTCCCTCGCGGTATATGGTGTTGGTGTATACAAATGCCAAAACGTTAAGAGTGGGCTTTTCCGCATCCTCGAAGGTGGGCAACGCCGTCATGCGCAACCGCCTGCGCCGCTGGATGAGGGAGGATTTCAGAATCATCCGCCCGGATCTTAAAGAGGGCAAATATATCTTTGTGGCGCGCGTTTCGGCCGCCGGCGCATCGCATGCGTCGCTCACAGGCCAGATGCGCTCTTTGGTTGCGCGCGCGGGTCTTCTAAAGGAAGAAAAATGAAGTTCTTCTCGTTTCCGAAAAAGTGCATCCTGCTGATTCTCCGTTTTTACAAGCGCGAAATCAGCCCCATGCTGCCCCCCAGCTGCCGTTTTACGCCCACCTGCTCGGAGTACGCCATGCAGGCGGTGGAAAAATACGGCGCCGTCAAGGGCGGTTACCTTGCCTTGCGCAGAATCCTGCGCTGTAACCCCTTCCATAAGGGCGGGTATGATCCCGTACCTTAGCCGCATGCGTTTGCGACACCCCAAGGAGGACACACGCACATGACCGGTTTATTTGAAAACCTGCTTACCGGAATCAATCAGATCGTCGGCAACTACGGCTGGGCGGTCATCATCTTTTCTCTTCTGATCAAGGCGGTTCTTCTGCCTCTGGATATCAAGTCCAGAAAGTCCATGCGCGCGATGCAGGCGCTCAATCCCAAGATGGAAGAGCTCAAAAAGCGCTATGGCAACGATCAGGAAAAGCTCAACCGCAAGATGAGCGAGCTGTATAAGAAGAATAAGGTCAACCCGCTTTCGGGCTGCCTTCCGATGCTGATTCAGCTTCCTATTCTCTTTATCATGTTCGCCGCCATGCGCAACATCGCCGCTGAGCTTCAGCTTGAGCAGATGTTTACCTGGGTCAGCGAAAACCTCTTGAATGCGGACGGCGCGCTCAAGAGCCTTGAAGAAGCCCAGCCTCTCATCGATGCGTTGAGAAGCGGCGACGCTTCTTCCTTCGGTCAGCCCGACAGCTGGCTGTGGGTCAAGAGCATTTTCCAGCCCGACTCCTTCAGCAAAACCTTCGTTCCCACCATGGGCGAGCTTTCCACCATGCTCTCTCAGTATAAGGATGCGCTGAGCGCGGATAAGATGAGTATCCTGAACCTCTACGCTTCCAATACCGGCGAGATCGCCGCAGCCGTTGACGCCGCCATCGCGGATCACTGCGATTATTTCACCTTCAATCTTCTCTTTACCATGTTCCCCGTCAGAATCCCCACCAATTGGTCGGTTTACGTGAACGGCTGGCTTATCCTGCCCGTTCTGGCCGGCGTGACCCAGGTTCTGCAGACCAAGCTCATGAATGCCGGAACCCCCAGCGCTTCTTCCCAGAACGCCGGAAGCGGCAAGTTCATGAAGTGGTTCTTCCCCATCTTTTCCGTTTGGATCTGCTTGTCCTCCACCGCCGCCTTCGCCGCCTACTGGGTATTTGTAAACGTTTGGAGCATCGTAACCAACTATGCTATCAATAAGTATCTGGATGCAAAAAAGCCCCAGATCGTTGACGACGAAAAGGAGGCCATTCAGCCTTGAGAACCATCGAAAGTAGCGGAAAGACCGTTGAAGAAGCCCTGAGCGCGGGCCTCAAAGAGCTTGGCTGCGATATCAGCGAAGTGACTCACGAGGTGCTCGACAAGGGTTCCACCGGACTTTTCGGCATGTTCGGCCGCCTTGCCCGCGTTCGCATCACCGTCAAGGAAAAGGATCCGGATTTTGATTTTGAAATGCCCGTCCTCTCCTTAACGCCCCAGAACGCCGAGGGCGAAAAGAAGCCCGCCCGCAAGGAAAAGAGCGCCGAGCCCAAACAAAAGAAAGAAAAACCCGCTAAGGAAGCCAAGGCTGAAAAGCCTGCCGAGGAAGCCGCTCCTGCAGCCGAGGTAAAGGCTGAAGAGCCCGCCGCTCCCGCGGAGGAAAAGGCCGAGCCCAAAGCGGAAAAGCCCGCCCGCAAAAGAACCCGTCAGCCCAAGAAGGAAAAGCCGCAGCAGCCGGAAAACGCCGAAGAGCCCTTAGCCCCCGCAGAGGAAATGGCCGAGCCTGCGCCTGCCAAGCCCGAACTTCCCCCGCTCGACGTTGATGCTCTCGGCGAAAGCGGAAAGCGCGCCTACGAATTTCTCTCCAATGTCACCAAGCTCATGGGCGTGGATGTAGAAATTCGCATGCTTGAAGAAGAAAACCACCTGACAATTGAAATGACCGGCGATACGCTGGGCGTACTCATTGGCCGCCGCGGCGAGACCATGGACGCCATTCAGTATTTAACCAGCCTCACCGTAAACAAGGAAAAGAGCGAATACACCCGCGTTTCCTTGGATGTTGAGCATTACCGCGCCAAGCGCGAGGAAACGCTCAGAAAGCTCGCCCTGCGCATGGCCAACCGCGCCAAGAAGAGCGGCCGCCGCGTAGTTTTAGAGCCCATGAACCCCTACGAGAGACGCGTTATGCACTCCGCCCTTCAGAATCACCCCTACGTTCAGACCCATTCCGAAGGCGAAGAGCCGTACCGCAGAGTCATCATCACGCTGAAATAAGTAAGCGAAGCCGCCGTCTGAAAGGACGGGCGTTTGTAAAACAGTATTCGTTCCGGCAGGACTATCTGCCGGAACTGTTTTTATCTTTTGCATCCATGTGTTCAATAGTGTATAAAGAACGATAAACCTGAATTTGGGGAGGAGAAGGTATATGAAATACAAAGGAACACTTATTGTTGTTAAAGATTGTAACCGTGCGTTAAAGTTCTATAGCGATATGTTTGGATTTCAACTTCTTCAAGACAACGATGGGAATATGGAATTGACGAATAATATATATTTACAGGAATCTGGATACTGGGAACAATTCACAAAAAGAAGTGTAATTCCAAACAGTAATCAAGCTGAGTTGTATTTTGAAGAGCCCAACATAGAACAATTTGTAGAGCGTCTTGAAACACTTTACCCTGAAATCGAATACGTCAACCACCTGATGACACACAGTTGGGGACAAAAGGTGGTCAGATTCTACGATTTGGATGGTAACTTAATTGAAGTAGGGACACCGATATAATCTACAATTCCAATTTATCGAATAGAGTATGGGCATATTTTTTATACCGTTTGATTAAGTGCGTTGAGTGGGGGCTGGGTTCTCCCGTTGGGAGGATCGGGTCTTCACGAAATGGAATTCATGTATATAAAAACGGAGGCTGCCGAAATGCTCCGTGAAATATTGTATGCACACTTGGCGAAAGACAGCGGTTTTTGCTGTGGTTGTTCTGTTGGGCGAAACTTAAGGGTTTATAACTATTGACATTTTTCTTATTTGCGGGTAAAGTGGAATCAATCTTTCGGAAGGATTGATAATCTATGGAAAATCTGAATTACGAAGTTTTGAAAGAATCCGGGTATGACGGATATGTGCTTAAGAACGCGCCCGAACGCGTGCTGCAGTTCGGCGAGGGCGGCTTTTTGCGCGCATTCGTAGATTATTTTTTTGATCTTGCAAATGAAAAGCATGGGTTTAATGGAAAAGTCGTGCTCGTTCAGCCCATTGACAGAGGACTGACGGATGTAATTAATCGGCAGGAGGGCCTTTATACCCTCTATCTTCGAGGATTTCAGGATGGAAAGACGGTAAACAATAAGCGCGTGATTTCCTGCGTGTCCCGCTGCATTGATCCTTATCGCGATTTTGCCTCTTTGCTTGCCTGCGCGCATAATCCTGATCTGCGCTATATTGCCTCCAACACTACCGAGGCGGGCATTGCGTATGATGCGGCGTGCAAATTTGACGATGCGCCGCAAAGCTCCTTCCCGGGCAAGCTCACGCGCTTTTTGTATGAGCGTTATCTTGCCTTCGGAAAGGAAAAGGGCAAGGGAATGGTCATTTTGTCCTGCGAGCTGATTGACGATAACGGAAAAGAGCTTAAAGCGTGCGTAGAGAAATATATTAATAAGTGGGGGCTTGAAGAGGGCTTTAAAACATGGCTTGATGAAGAAAACCTCTTTTGTTCGTCTCTGGTTGACCGCATCGTGACCGGATATCCGAAAAACGAAGCGGAGAGACTGAATGCGGAAAACGGCTATATCGACAATCTGATCGATACGGGCGAAGCGTTCGGCGCGTGGGTAATTGAAGGTCCCGAATGGCTTAAAAAGGAGCTTCCCTTCTGCCGGGGCGATCTGCCTGTCATCGTAACGCACGATCACAAGCCCTATAAGCAGCGCAAGGTGCGCATTTTAAACGGCGCGCATACCACGATGGTTCTGGGCGCGTATCTTGCGGGGCAGGACATTGTGCGCGACTGCATGAAGGACGATGTGATCGCGGGCTATATGGACAAGGCGCTTTATGAGGAAATTATTCCCACGCTCACGCTGCCCAAGGACGAGCTTTGCGCGTTTGCCGCCTCCGTTCGCGAAAGATTTTCCAATCCCTTTATCGACCATCTGCTTTTAAGCATTTCGCTTAATTCCGTAAGCAAATGGCGCGCGCGGTGCCTTCCGAGCCTGAAGGCGTATATGGAGAAGTTCAGTTCTGTGCCCGATTGCCTTTCGCTGGGCCTAGCATGCCTGCTTTCTTTCTACCACGGCGATCGTATGGAGGGCGGAAAGCTTATCGCACAGCGCGAAAAGGGCAATGAATACGAGATAAACGACGATATCGGGGCGCTTGAATTTTTCCTCGCCCATAAGGACGAGCCGGCGGAAAAATATGTGCGCGCGGCGCTTTCAAACGAAAGCTTCTGGGGCGAGGATCTTACAAAGCTTCCCGGCCTTGAAGACAAAGTGCTTTCGCACTTTCTGACCATACAGACGTCCGGCGCGTATCAGGCGATGGAAAATGCGCTTAAAGAGGGGAACGCATGAAAAGCATTCAGATTCATGTAAAGGATAATGTGCTGGTAGCGCTGTCTGACATCCAAAAAGGCGAAACCGTCATGGGCGTTACGGCGCTTGAAGAGATTCCTTCCGGGCACAAAATGGCCCTTTCGGATATCCGCGAGGGCGAAAACGTAGTAAAATACGGCTTTCCCATCGGTCACGCGGCATGCGATATTTCAAAGGGCAAGCATGTGCATACGCACAATGTGAAGACCAACCTGTCCGGAGCGCTGGAATACACCTATGATAAGGCGGAGGCCGCCGAACTTCCCGAATCGGAAGCGCGCACGTTTATGGGCTATCTTCGCCCCGACGGGCGCGCCGCTGTCAGAAACGAAATCTGGATTATCCCGACCGTCGGCTGCGTAAACTCCGTGGCGGAGAAGCTTGCCAGGGACAACCAGCGCCTGGTTTCAGGCACGATCGACGGCCTGCACGCCTTTACGCACCCCTACGGCTGCAGCCAGATGGGGGAGGATCACGAAAACACAAAAAAGCTTCTCTGTGCGCTTTGCCGTCATCCCAATGCCGGCGGCGTTTTGGTGCTCTCGCTGGGCTGTGAAAACCTGACGATCGACCAGTTCAAGGCGGAGCTTGGCGCATGGGATGAAAACCGCGTCAAATTCCTCGCCTGTCAGGAAGCCGAGGATGAATACGAAGAAGGGGGAGGGCTTCTTAAGGAGCTTTCCGCCTATGTCTCCCAGTTCAAAAGGCAGCCCCTTCCCGCCTCCAAACTCATCATCGGCATGAAGTGCGGCGGCTCGGACGGGCTTTCGGGCGTGACGGCGAACCCGGTGGTCGGCGCTTTCAGCGACCTTATGATCGCGCAGGGCGGCAGCACGATTCTGACGGAGGTTCCCGAGATGTTCGGCGCGGAAACCATCCTCATGAATCGCTGCAAGGACGAAACGATCTTTCAAAAGACCGTCCAAATGATCAACGATTTTAAACAATACTACATCCGCCACAATCAGGTGGTGTACGAAAATCCCTCGCCCGGCAACAAGGCGGGCGGCATTACGACGCTCGAGGACAAATCCCTCGGCTGCGTTCAAAAGGGCGGAAGCGCGCCGGTCGTTGACGTGATCGGCTACGCAGAGCGTGTGACGGTCCCCGGCCTCAACCTCTTAACCGGCCCCGGAAACGATTTGGTGAGCGCCACCGCCCTAACGGCAGCCGGCGCGCACCTCATCCTTTTCACAACAGGCCGTGGAACGCCCTTCGGCGCGCCCGCGCCCACAATCAAAATCTCCACCAACAACCGTCTTTACGAGCACAAATCCCGCTGGATCGACTTTAACGCGGGTCCTGTCGCTGAGGGCGAATCCATCCCCGACGCAGGGCAGCGCCTGTTTGATGCGGTCATTGAATACGCCTCCGGCAAAAAAACCAAAAGCGAGAAGGACAACTGCCGGGGCATCGCCATCTTTAAAGGCGGCGTGACGCTGTAGATTTGCGGCGGATGTCAGTGCATTTTGAAGACGGCTGCTGGAGGAATTATGAAGCACAAAACGCGCAGGGCGGGAATGAAGAATCTACGAGCTTCAGGGATGCGCCGACAGGCTGCAAGGGGAAATTTTTACTCTCACACCCATTGCGCAACCCCCAAAACCAGAGTATAATTATGGCGAAACGGAAAAGAAAAATTGGAGGGATGTACGAATGAGCACTGTACACGTCATCGACCACCCGCTGATTCAGCATAAGCTTACCCTGATGCGTCAGACCGAAACCGGAACCAAGGATTTCCGCGAGCTTTTAAACGAGATCGCGATGCTCATGTGCTATGAAGTTACCCGCGAGCTGCCGCTGGAGGAGATTGAAATCGAAACCCCCATCTGCAAGTGCAAAAGCAAGGTCATCGCCGGCAAAAAGCTGGGCGTTGTGCCGATTTTAAGAGCGGGTCTTGGCATGGTGGAGGGCTTTGTGAAGCTGGTTCCCGCGTGCAAGGTAGGCCATATTGGTCTGTATCGTGATCCCGAAACGCACAAGCCCGTTGAATATTACTGCAAGCTCCCGGCTGACGCGCAGGAAAGAGAATTAATCGTTGTCGATCCTATGCTGGCCACCGGCGGATCCTCCGCTGCGGCGATTCAGTTTTTAAAGGATCGCGGCTGCTTCAACATCAAGCTCGTTTGTCTGGTCGGCTGCCCTGAGGGCATAAAGGTTCTTCAGGATGAGCATCCCGACGTTGATATCTATATCGCAGCGATCGACGAAAGACTCAACGAGCATAAGTACATCGTGCCGGGTCTGGGCGACGCGGGCGACAGACTGTTCGGAACGAAGTAAGGTTGTTTTCAAGGGCGTTGTCTCGCGATATGGGGACGACGCCCTTTTTTGAGCGGATTTTGGCTTGCGGGATGATGCGGGCGTCGCCCAAAGGAGATTTTGGAGGGTGAGTGCGTGAATGCCACGTTTGTGAGCGGCGCGAGAATCAACTGCGCGCCTGAGGAGGGATATCTTCGAAATATCCCGCCGATTCGCCGTCTTCTTGACGGTGAAACGCTTTGGTTTTCAAGCCCCGTCACATTTTTTGTGGGCGAAAACGGAACGGGAAAATCCACGCTCATTGAGGCGATCGCGGTTGCCGTCGGGTTCAATCCCGAGGGCGGGACGAAGAATTTCCGATTTCAGACGGCAAAGGCGCATTCTTCTTTGCATGAGTGTCTGACGCTGATTAAAAGGGGCTATCCGAAGGATGGATTTTTCTTAAGAGCCGAAAGCTTTTTCAATGTCGCCACAAACATTGATGCGCTGGACGGAGAAATGGCGTTTTCGCCGCCCGTGATTGATTCCTACGGCGGGGTTTCGCTTCACGAAAAATCGCACGGGGAAAGCTTTCTTCAGCTGGTTCAGAATCGTTTCGGCGGAAACGGGCTTTATATTCTGGACGAGCCGGAGGCGGCGCTTTCGCCGATGAAGCTTCTGACCCTGATGTGCGAAATGAGGCGGCTGGTGAAGAAGAATTCGCAGTTCATCATCGCCACGCATTCGCCGATCCTGATGGCTTTTCCGGGCGCGGAAATATTCGAATTCAGCGAAAACGGCATACAAAAAACGGACTTCCGTGAAACCGCGCACTATGAAATCACGCGCCGTTTTCTCGAAAATCCGAATAAGTTTTTTGATGTGCTGTTTGATGATTAGTCTTTCACGTAAAAGGAGATGGCTTCCTTAGTAAATTCTGCCGTTCCGCATCCGCCCGCTTTGTCAATGTTTTCTTTGAAGCGTTCATCCATAACGTACATTTGGCCCAAGCCTTTCAGAATTTCGTTTGTGCAGGGATAAAAATTTTCCGAAATGAACGACTGAAGCCGCTTGATTTCCTCCTGAACGGGCGCGTCCGCTGGGGAAAGGTGCATTAGACGCCCGATGGACGCAAAAATCTCCATCATTTCGCGGCCTGCTTTATCAAAATCGCGGCCGCTTTTCTTTTTTGCTTCGTACGCGCGATAGGCTTTTGTATCGCCCCAGCGCTCCCGGGCCTCTTTTTCATATGCGGTGTTTTTGTCAAAGACGGTGTAGTCCATACATGATTCTCCTTTTTCATAAAGCGTCCGGGCAAAATCGATGATTTTTCCGATGCGGTCCCTTTCGCTTTCAAGCAGTTCTATCTGCTTTAAAAGCGCATTTCGTGGATCAAAGCCCGGCGTATCCAGGATTCTCTGAATATCTTTCAGCGGGAAACGCACCTCGCGGAAAAGCAGGATACTGTTTAATCGCTTGATGGCGTTTTCGCCGTACAGCCTGTAGCCTGCGTCCGTCACGGAATCCGGCTTCAAGAGGCCGATTCTGTCGTAGTGGTGCAGCGTTTTTATGCTTATTCCGGTCATCCGGGCGATTTCAGACACGGTTTTCATGCGATTTTCCCCCTTTCGGATTGATTATAAGCCATGACGCAGGGGAAGGGTCAAGAGGGAGAAGCTGTCTGATGGATAAAAACATGAGAAAGGAACGGTCAGCGCCGTTCCTTTTTTTGTCATTTGAGCGTAATCGGCACGTTCGGGAACACCGAATCGGCTGAACTTATGATTTCAACCTCGTAGCCTTCGTCGTCCTCCGCTTCGACGAGCGCGGTCTGGGTGAAACAACCGTTTCCGAGCTGACCAAAGTCGTTGGAGCCCCAGGTGTAGACGTCGCCGGATTCAAAAAGAAGCGCGATGAACGCGTCGCCGAAGGCGGCGTCCTTCACGTTTTCGTAGAGGAGGATCGGCTCGCTTCCGTAGGAAAGGAGCGCGCCGTCTACGAGCGCGGCCTGAACCGTGCCGCCTTCGTCGATAGAGGAGGCGTAGGAATAGAGCGTGCCCCAGAGACAGAGCTCGCTTTCTGTTGTAATAAAGCCCGACAGCGTGAGGCCTGCGTGCAGGGCTTGAATGTTTTCTGTTCGGCAGACGACTTCGGGGGCTTCCACATATCTTGCGCCGCCGGGCATGGCGAGTCTACCGTCGGGCGCGGCGGCGCCCCATGCATAGAGCGTTCCGTCAGATGAAAGCGCATATCGGCTTTCGCCGGATGCGGAAATATCCTTTACGTTTTCAAGCATCAGATTGCTTTCGCCCGCTTTATATTCGTAGACCTTTGCGTCCTCTGTAAGGCAGAGAACAAAATTCATGCCGGCTTCGCACTTGACAGCGTTTTCGAAAATCATGGTTTTATCCGCGCCGCCGCCCCAGAAAAAGCATTCTCCATTTTGGGTTACGCACGCGGCGAAAGTATCGCATGCGTCTGCATAAACGACGTTTTCCATGAGAAGCGCGGGGATCGCGACCTTTTCGTCCTCGACTGCAAAAATCTGCCTTTCGCGGTTGTCGCCCCATGCGTACAGATTGCCCTGATCGTCGATTGCCATTGAAAACTGCTGGCCTGCGGCGATAAGAGAGGCGTTTTCAAAGGCGATTTCGGGCGCTAAAATGCGCTCGCCGGTTTTCCCGGGAATGCTTTCGCCCCTGTGGTTGGAGCCCCAGGCCCATACGTTGCCGGAGGAATCGAGCGCCAGAATGTGCGCGCCGTCCGCTGACAGCATGGGTTCTGAAAAGGCGGGAAGGGCAAGCGTGAAAAGGGCGAGGATCAATATGAAAGCGCGCTTCATTTTGCGTCCTCCGAGCACAATCTGCATGCGGCGCAGCCGCCCTCGCCGGTTTCGCGAAGGGAAGCGGGAAGCGATCTTCCCACGCGGCGCATGGCTTCGATGATTTCATCGACGGGCATGATGAGAGGAATGCCGGAGACGGCTAAGTTCGCTGCGGTGATGGCGCAGGAAACGCCGACGACGTTTCTGTACACGCACGGAACCTCTACAAGTCCCTCTACCGGGTCGCACACAAGGCCCATGAGGTTCATAAGGGCAAAGCCCGCCGCGCGCATGCAGGTTTCGGGATCTGCGCCCGCAAGATGGGAAAGCGCGGCCGCCGCCATCGCGCTTGCGCTTCCGACCTCGGCCTGACAGCCGCCCTCTGCGCCGGAAATGCTTGCGCGAAGCGCAATCACGCGACCGACGCCCGCCGCGACAAACAGCGCTTTTACAAGATCTTCGTCCGAATATCCCTTTTCATCCTGCGCAGAGAAAAGCGCCGCCGGAAGCACGCCGCACGCGCCCGCCGTGGGGGCGGCGACGATTCTGCCCATACACGCGTTGCATTCCGCCGCAGCGAGGGCATAGGCGCTGGCCAAGCCGATCGGCTTTCCTCCGAAGGATTCGCCGTTTAAGAGGGATTTCATGAGCTTGGCGCTCTGTCCGCCCACTCTGCCCGACATGCTCCTTGCATCGGGATTCAAACCCTCCTGAATGGATGCGCGCATAACGGCAAGGCTTCTGCGCATTTGTTCGACCGCTTCTTTTTTGTCCGCGCCCTCGCGTCCGTAATGCTCCAAAACTGCCTGCGGAAGGCTGCCCGCCTGCTTTGCAAGGATCAGAAGCTCCGAAATTGTGGTGTAATCCTGCATATCGCATCTTCCTCCCTTACAGCTTGTTTAAAAGGTTGCACGTCTTGATGCCGCGAAGGCGGCCGATCATTTTGACGCTTTCCATGTCCGGCGCGTGGTCGGTTTCAATGACCATAACCGCGTCTCCGCCCGCGTTTCTTCTGAACACCTGCATGGTTGCAATGTTCACGGAAAGCGCGGCGATAAGGCTTGAAACATTGGCGATCACGCCGGGCGCGTCGGTGTGGGAAATAACGAGCGTGTCCATGGCGCCGGTAAAGGAAACGGTTAGGCCATTGAGCATTTCAACCCTTATGTTTCCGCCGCCGACGCTTGCCGCGCGCATGGAAACATGGCTTCCGCTTTTGCCGGTCAGCTCAATCAGCGCGGTGTTCGGATGCGCGTCCGGGATGTCTTCCAATATAAATTCATATTTAAGCCCGCAGCGCTCAGCGATTTCAAGGCTGTCGCGGATTCGCAAATCGTCCACCGGCATGTCCAGAAGGCCTGCGATAATGGCGCGGTCGGTGCCGTGCCCCTTATGCGTGCGCAGAAAAGAGCCCGAAAGCGTGATTTTGGCTTCTTTTGGTTCGTCGCCTAAAAGATTTGCTGCGGCGCGTCCGATTCTCGCCGCGCCCGCTGTATGAGAACTGGAAGGGCCGATCATAACGGGCCCGATGATGTCAAAAATATCCATAGCGTTATCCGCCTCCCTTTTTGTATTTTATCATGAATACGCATGTGTATTCAAGAGGAAAAACCGAAACAGCGCCGCGAATTGATGAAAATGAGCGTATGATATTAAATTGACACAAAATGGAACGTTTGCTATAATGAGAAGATGAAAGAAGGAGCTGAATGGAAAATGAAGAAAAAATGCGCGCTGATTCTAATGGTTTTACTGCTTGTGCTTGCAGTTGGCTTTGCCTCTTCTGCCTTAGCGGAGGAGATTGCGCTGTATCTGGATTCGACGAACCTGACGTATTTGGCGAATGTGAAGCATTCCGTCCGCGTGACGAGCAAGACTGCGGTTTCGAGCGATTTGCCGTTTACGCTCACCCATGACGGCAGGGTGTATTCAGGCGTGATCCTCGCCGGCGAGAAGGAAGCGTTTGTCGATATTGAGATCGAATCGCAGGAGCCTTTTTCAAAAACCAGCGTTTCCATAAACAAGGGAGACGGATATCGCGTCAGCACCTCGCGCGGAAAAGCGGAGATCACCATTATCCCCGACCCCGAGCTGACAGCCGCACAGGGCGGGCTCAGCGTTGCGATTGCGGGTACGAATACCAGAGTTTCCTTTACAATGGAGAATTACGGCGTTCTTTCCGGCTCGCTCATGCTTGAGCTGCGCGACGCGGAGGGAAATGTTTTGGACAAAAGAGCCTTCTCCAGATCGGAAAAGACGCTCACCTATAAATTCTTGGTTCCCGAGGACTGGACCGGCAGCAATTACGTCGCGTTATGGTATGAAGACAGAAAGCTTTCCGCGGACTATAACGTTGTAATCAAGCAGGAGCTCTCTGCGGTTTACTCCGTGGACACCGAAAGACGCGCCGTTGCCATCACCGTGGACTGCGGTTCGGGAAATGCCAAGAAAACGCGCGCGTGGATGGATCTGATGGACGAATACGGCGTCAAGGCGACGTTCTTCGTAACGGGAAAATTCGCTTCCAAAAATCAGGCGGTTTTACAGGAAATTCTGGACAGAGGCCATGAAATCGGCAATCATTCCTACAATCACGTTCCGATGGGCGGCATGACGCACGACGAGGTATTGGCAGAAATCCTGCCGACCAACCAGATTATTTATGAAGCGACGAACGGCTACGTGCCCAAATATTTCAGAGCTCCGGGCGGAAAATGGAGCTATGGTCTTCACACGCAGCTTCAGACGCTGGGTCTCACCATGATGCAGTGGACGTTCTCCTCCGGAGACTCTTCGCCCACGATTACGCCGGAGAGGATTCTGTATAATGTGGCGAGAGAAGAAAGACTTCAGCCCGGCGCGATTTACCTTTTCCACAACAACACGCCCTGCTTCGATATCATGGACGATGTGTTTGAATTCTACCGGCAGAACGGATATGAAATGGTTTCCCTGTCCGAGCTTTTGCCGGACGGCGAGTATGTCATTGATAAAGACGGCGTTGTGCACGCGGCAGAATAAGGAAAGCGCCCCTTGCTTCAAATTTTCGAAGCGGGGGCGCTTTTGATAGCGCTCATCCAATTTTTCCAATGCTTTCGCCGATTACGAGCGAAGCCGGAACGCTGATGTGGCGCGGCGTATTTTCAAGAGGAAACTCAATAAGGCCGATAAGCTCGCGCGCGGCGGTTTTACCCATGGCTGCGGTGTCCTGATGAACGGTGGTTAGGGCGGGCGTGAAGATTAGGTTTGTGCGCACGCCGTCGTAGCCGCCGATGGATATGTCGCCGGGAACGGACAAATGCATGTCCTTCGCGGTCTGGATGGCGGCGATAGCGGTTGTGTCGTCGGACATCAGGATGCAGGTGGGCGGATCGGGGAGCGCCATTGCCGATTTAAAAGCAATCTGCGCTTCGCGCGGATTGTCAAAAACAGAGGCGATGACATAGTCGCGCCTGATCTCGATATCGCTTTGCCGAAGTGCGGAGGCGTAGCCTTCGATGCGTTCGTCCGTTACATAGCTGCTTTCGCCGTGCAGATAGGCGATTTTTTTGTGGCCCATAGAGATGGCAAGGCGCGTCAGCGCATACATGCCGTTTCTGTTTTCGGAAAGAATGGAGGCGTGCTCGGGAACGGGACTATCGATGATGACGGTTGGTATTTCGCTGTTTATGAGGGTGCGAACCTCCTCTTTCCTTAAGTCGGTGCAGATGACGGCTACGCCGTCCATGTTCCGATAGCGGCAGTGCTCAAGGTAGCTCATGCCGCTTTGAATATTCGGGTTGATAAACGTTAAATCATATCCGCGGTTTTCCGCTTCCGCCTTGAAGGATTCCAAAAGGGCGGAGAAGAACGGATGGGTCATGCCGCTTGGACTGTTCGGCTCAAACAGAACGCCGATGTTTCGGGAACGATTGGTTTTGAGCGTTCTTGCGCTGGCGTTGGGGAAATATCCCATTTCCTGCGCGGTTTTTACGACGTGTCGGCGCGTTTCCTCTGAGATGTCGGGATAATTGTTGAGAGCCTTGCTGACAGCGGATACCGATAAGCCGCATTTTGCAGCAAGATCCCGGATGCTGACCTTCATTTCTGCACGTCCCCTCTCAAAATACACGAATCGAAAACGTTTTAGATTATGTATACTATATATTATTTTTCTAAAAAATTCAAGCCCCGGCGCATGGTTTCGTAAAAATAAGCGACAGAAGGATGGACGTAAATTGTATTGACGTTTAGTGTTTCTTGTGAGATAATAAAATTGATTGTGACAGAAGGGGGGAGTATGTGTGAAAAAGATTGTGATTTCAGCGCTTGCGCTTTTTGTTATTCTGTTTTCGGGCGCTCTTTCTGAAGAAATGTATATTCCTACTGCCGAAGGCGGCGTTATTTACAGGGAAACAGCCGTTTACTACCGAACGCGCGCGCTGATTTCTGAATTGAACGTGGCTTATCTGGACGTAGACAGCCCTTATCTGACCAAGGGCGTTCAGACGAAATTCACTGTTCACGCAACGGGCGGCGACGGAAGATACACATACAACTTTACCATCTGGCACAGAACCGGCAGATCCGGCGGCCTTTCTTATGTCGCGTCCTCCGGGGACACGACTTCTTCCTCCTGGTTTTATACGCCGAACAAAGACGATGGCCAGTATATGCTGACCATCAAGCTCAAGGATTCGGCGGGTTCGTTTATCGAATGGCAGAGCAAGGTGTATGAAACCTCGACGCATGCCAGCGTTCAAAAGGCCGTCAGCCTTGCTCAGGAATGCAAAAAGGCGGCGACCGGCGACTACGCCCGCGCATTGTGGCTTCACGACTGGCTGATTATGAACGCCAATTACGACTACACCTATACGTATTATTATCCCGAAGGCGTGCTTTTATATGGCGCCGGCGTATGTCAAAGCTATGCGCTTGCTTATGAGATGCTTTTGAAGCTTGTGGACATCGAATGCCTTTATGTCACAGGGGAAGCGGGCGGCGAATCGCACGGCTGGAATCTTGTAAAGATTGATGGCGAATGGTACCATGTTGACTGCACATGGGACGATCCCGGAACGGGCGGAAACGAGCATCACCGCTATTTCTGCGTGCCGGACGAGGTGATTGAGCGCGACCACAAGTGGAGACCCACCGAGGCGCAGAACGCCGTTCAGATTATGCCCGAAGCCACGGACCGAAACAGAATGTACATGATCCGTTCCGGCGCAGATATATGCAAAACGGTGGAGGACGTGATTGCCATTCTCAATGAAGCCGTCGATGCAAGGCGCGGATATGCGGAAATCTGGTATACGGGAGACGCGGATTCGTTTGATTTCGACGCGGCTTTCAATAAATGGTATGCGCAGACCGGATCCCGGCAGGTATTTACCAACTGCCGCTACTGGGCGGAGGATACCGATCTTCAGGTTGAATTCGATTATGGAAGCGGCTGGCCGGACAGAAGCGTGCCTGTTACCATGGTCATAGAATCCGAGGATGGAGATATGGAGCGCGGCGGCAGCCAAAGCCTGCTTGTTTTGACGGTTCCTTCCACCGCCGATAAATCCAATCTTATATGGACAAGCAGCGATTCCAGCGTCGTGTCCGTGAAAAACGGCCTTGCCACGGCGGTCAACCCCGGCGTGTGCACGATAACCGCGTCGCATCCCGGCGGCGCGAAGGCGGAGATTGTTATGTATGTCCGTTCGGGCAGCCATCTAACCATTCCCTCTATTGTGGATACGATTGAGGAAGAGGCGTTTTGCGATTGCGCGCTTCTTGAAGTCGTGTTGATTGAACCGGGCGTGACTGAGATCAAGTCGCGCGCGTTTATGAACGCAAGGCTTCTTTTGTCCGTAACGATTCCCGACAGCGTGACGCGCATGGGAGAGGATATCTTCAAAGGGTGCGAGCGCGTGGTCATCCAGTGCAGCGAAGGAAGCTGCGCGCATGAGTATGCCTTGAAGGAAGGCGTCGAGTTCCGTTTATTGTCAAAATAACCTTAAATTCTCATTAAAGAGCGCAGAAGTTCGTTTACAACCGGGCATACTTGTGGTAGAATATCATCCGTGGCATTCTGCCACGATAGATTTGATCCCAACACGCGGTTTGCCGACATCCCGACGGCATGCTTCGTTTGCGGGAATACGAAAAATGGGAGGATACCAACAATGGAAAACAAGATCGACATCACCATGATGGAGAAATCCGAAGTCATCGCTGCCTACGGCCGTCATGAGGGCGACACCGGCTCCCCCGAAGTTCAGATTGCTCTTCTCACCAAGCGCATCAAGAGCCTCACCGAGCACCTCAAGGTCAACAAGAAGGACCACCACTCCCGTCGCGGCCTTTTGCTGATGGTTGGTCAGCGCCGTGGCCTTCTGGACTACCTCAAGAAGACCGACATCGAGAGCTATCGTAAGCTGATTGCCGACTCCGCTCTGGGTCTGCGCAAGTAATTTACGTAGGTTATCTCCGTCCGCTATATGAGCGTGTGGCGTCGTTGCTTTGTTCATCCGCGCGTAAAAGCGTGCATGCGCGGGGCAACGGCGCTTTCGCGTGTCATATAGCCTCTCCCGTTTGGGAAAAGTGTTTCCAATCCGGATCCATAAAAACGCTTCGCCGTAGGGATGCGGTGAGACGGACGAATGTGTTCGCCGGTCTTTCCGCATCCCTTCGGGGACAAGTCTTCGGCGATAAGCAAGCGCTTGCGGATCCGGTTAAAGCAATAAGAAGACCGAAAATTCGTAAGGAGGATACTCACCATGTTCAAGAGCTATTCCATGGAGCTTGGCGGACGCACGCTGACGCTTGAATTCGGAAAATACGCCGAGCAGGCTTCCGGCTCCACGCTTGTTCGCTACGGAGAGACCGTAGTTCTGGTAAACGCCACCGTCGCTGACACCCCCCGCCCCGGCATCGACTTCTTCCCTCTTGGCGTAGACTATGAGGAGAAGCTGTATTCCGTAGGCCACATCCCCGGTTCCTGGAACCGCCGCGAAGGCCGTCCCGGCGAAAAGGCCATCCTGACCTCCCGCCTGATCGACCGTCCCCTGCGCCCCCTGTTTCCCAAGGGAATGCGCAACGACGTTTCCGTCGTCGCCACCGTCATGAGCGTTGACTACGACAACAGCCCCGAAACGCCCTCCATGATCGGCGCGTCCGCCGCGCTGTGCGTTTCCGAAATTCCCTTCGCAGGCCCCGTCGGCGCGGTCAACATCGGCCTTGTGGACGATGAGCTCGTCGTCAACCCCACCTGCGAGCAGAGAGAAAAATCCCTGATGAACTTAACCGTTGCAGGCACCAAGGAAGCCGTCCTCATGGTTGAAGCGGGCGCAGACGAAGTGTCCGAAGAGATCATGCTCAAGGCCATCCTCTTTGCCCACGAGCAGGTTAAGAAGATCGTTGAATTCCAGGAAATGATCGTTTCCGAAATCGGCAAGGAAAAGCGCGAATTCCACTTAGAGCTCCCGGGCGACGACGTAAAGGCCGCCGTTCGCGAGTACGCCCTCCAAAAGGTTCAGTGGATGTTCGACACCTTCGAGCGCAGCGAGAGAAACGCCCGCGAAGCCGAAGTCAAGGCCGATGTTGCCGCCCACTTTGCAGAGCAGTTTGAAGGCCGCGAAGCCGAAGTAGGCGATGCGCTTTACTCCCTCCAGAAGGAAGTCATGCGCCGCCGCATCATCGACGAAGGCATCCGTCCCGACGGCAGAAAGCTGACCGAAGTTCGCCCCATCTGGTGCGAGACCTCCGTTCTGCCCCGTCCCCACGGCAGCGGCGTTTTCACCCGCGGTCAGACGCAGGTTATGACCGTCTGCACCTTAGCTCCCATGAGCGAGGTTCAGATTCTGGACGGCATCACCCCCGAGACTACCAAGAGATACATGCACCACTATAACTTCCCCGGCTATTCCACCGGCGAAGCCAAGCCCCTGCGTTCTCCCGGCCGCCGCGAAATCGGTCACGGCGCGCTTGCCGAGCGCGCGCTTGAGCCCATGATCCCCTCCGTTGAGGAGTTCCCCTACTGCCTGCGCCTGGTATCCGAAGTTATGTCCTCCAACGGCTCCACCTCTCAGGCCTCCGTTTGCGGCTCCACCCTCGCCCTCATGGACGCGGGCGTTCCGATCAAGCGCCCCGTAGCCGGCGTTGCGATGGGTCTGATCAAGGACGTTGAGAACACGGGCAAGGTCGCGGTTCTCACCGACATCCAGGGTCTTGAAGACTTCCTGGGCGACATGGACTTCAAGGTTGCCGGTACTGCCATTGGCATCACCGCCATCCAGATGGACATCAAAATCAAGGGCATTGACGAAGCCATTCTCCGCCAGGCGCTCGCGCAGGCGTTCGACGGCCGCATGCACATTCTGGGCAAAATGCTCGAAACCCTGCCGGCGCCCCGCCCGCAGCTGAGCAAGTACGCCCCCAAGATCATCCAGTTCAAGATCAACCCCGAGAAGATCGGCGAGGTCGTCGGCCCGCGCGGCAAGATGATCAACAAGATCATCGAAGAGACCGGCGTAAAGATCGACATCGAGGACGACGGCAGCGTATACATCGCAACCAACGACGACGCGGCTGCCCAGCGCGCCAAGTCCATCATCGAGGGCATCGTTCGCGAGCTCAAGGTGGGCGACGTGTTCACCGGCAAGGTCGCCCGCATCATGACCTTCGGCGCATTCGTCGAGTACGCCCCCGGCAAGGACGGCATGATCCACATCTCGAAGCTCGCCAACGAGCGCGTTGAGAAGGTGGAGGACGTCGTGAACATCGGCGATATGCTCGAGTGCAAGGTTGCCGAGATCGACGGTCAGGGCAGAATTAACCTGATCAGAAACGACATCGAATACGACAACGAGGCCATGCCCGTTCGCCGTCCCCCGAGGGCCGGCGGCAATGATCGTCGCGGCGGCGGAGATCGCGGCGGACGCAGATAAGACAATTTTTCCGGGCGGCGCGTAAATGCGCGCCGCCCGAACCACAAAAGCCGCGTGAGAGGGCGTTTGATTTTTTGCCCCGCTTGTGCGGCGAATTTTGTATTTTGGAGGCTTCTATGGCTTTTTTACAGCACACCCTTTCAAACGGCCTGCGTATCATCGGAGAATTCATTCCGCATTACCGTTCGGTTTCCGTCGGCCTTTGGGTGGAATCCGGCTCTCAGTACGAAACGCCCCGAGAAAACGGCATCAGTCATTTTATCGAGCACATGCTGTTTAAGGGAACGACAAAGCGCACTGCGCGCGACATCGCCGAGGAAATGGACGCCGTCGGCGGTCAGCTGAACGCGTTCACCAGCAAGGAGTGCACCTGCTTTTACGCCAAGGTCGTGGACGAGCATCTTCCGCTTGCCATGGACGTGATAAGCGACCTCGTTTTGCACTCGAAGCTTGACGAGGACGATATCGCCCGCGAAAAGGGCGTCGTCATTGAGGAAATCAATATGGCGGAGGATTCGCCGGAAGACTTGGCGTTTGAACTGCTCATGCTTGCGCATTACGGTGATCAGCCCGTGTCCCGTCCGATTCTGGGCACGGTGGATACCGTTTCCGCGTTCACGCAGGCGGATATCCGCGATTATATGAAGAGGTTGTACTGCCCGGAAAGAAGCGTTCTCGCCCTCGCCGGCAATTTCAAGTGGGAAGAAGTCATCCGTCAGGCGGATCAGCTGTACGGCGAATGGGAAAGATCGGGCGTGGATAAGCCCGAAACCGGTACGGTCGCCGTCGCGCCCACGAAGCTCACCCGCAAAAAGGACATCGAACAGACCCACATCTGCCTGGGCTTCCCGTCGGCAAAAATCGGCAGCAAGGACATATACCCCCTTGCGCTTATGAATTCCGTATACGGCGGCGCAATGTCCTCGCGCCTTTTCCAGACCATAAGAGAAGAGCGCGGCATGGCCTATACCGTCTATTCCTACCCCAATTCCTATACCGACACCGGCATGCTGGCCGTTTACGCGGGCACCAGCCCCGAGCACGCCAATGAGGTTGTCAAGCTGATTAAAAAGGAAACTGAAAACCTCAAGGAAAACGGCTTGACCGAAAAGGAATTCACGCAGGCGAGAGACCAGCTTCTGGCTTCCTTTATTCTGGGCCTTGAATCCACCTCCAGCCGCATGAATTCCATCGGCCGCCGCCTTTTAATTCAGGGCGACACCCGAACCGACGACGAAGTGGTCGAAAAGATCAAATCCATCACCCTTGAGGAAGTCAACGAAGTCACCCGCCGCGTGCTCTCTGCTCCCTTCTCTGTCGCCATCGTCGGAAACGGCGCAGACGAAGTTGAAATCTGAGGAGGGCGTTTACCATGGATAAGCTCGACAGAATTTTCGAAATGCAGAAAAAACTCAATTCCGACATCATCGAAAAAAGAAATCTTCACGATATCCCGGATGAAAAATGGATCCAGATGCAGACCCTCGCGATGCTGAGCGAAATGGCCGAGCTCATCGACGAAGTCAACTTCAAATGGTGGAAAAACCCGAAGCCCGTAAACAGCGATAACGTAAAAGACGAGCTTGTCGATATCCTCCATTTCTTTATCTCCATGTGCCTTCGCGCCCACATGAGCCCGGACGAGCTGTTTGAAAGATACGTAAGCAAGAATAAAGAGAATTTTGACAGACAAATGGGCCTGAGCAAAAAGCCGGGGTACGACGTAAAGGAACTGAGCAAGTAAAAGAAAAAGAGCCTCAATTGGGGCTCTTTTTGTATGTAAACGAATGCCAAACTGCTTTCGCTTGAGGGGAAGTTGTCACGGGCCGATGTGGGCATCGGCCCCTACAATGGACACGAAATGTCTATAAAAAACCGTAGGGGTCGATGCCCACATCGACCCGTGCCCGGAGTTTCAAAAGAGGCTCTTTTTTTCGTATCTGCGTAGGCCAAACGGCTTTCGCTTGAGGGGAAGCTGTCAGCGGAACTGACTGATGAGGTGTCTCCGAGCAAATTAGATCTTGGATCCGGCAGAAATCAAACGCCGTTTCCACCTCATCCGTCCCGGCTTGTGCCGCGCTACCTTCTCCTCGAGGGGAAGGCTGAAAACAGTTCCCGAACCCATTTCCTTTCGTCTTCTCCCGATTATCCCCGAAAATCACTGCATACGTATACAAAAACAGCGGGCGGCTTGAATCTCGCCCGCTGTTTCAGCCGGTTGCTTTCATCAGGAATTCAGCCAATCCAGCGCGTCCGGATAGGTGTAATTGATACTCTTCTCTTTGGCATATTCCTTCGCATAAGAATCGCGGCCTACGGTGAGGGTAAGGTTTTCGCAGCCGGAAAACGCATAATCCCCGATGGACGTAACGCTGTCCGGAATCGTGACGGATGTAAGGCTTTTGCAGGAGGAAAACGCAAGATTCCCGATGGAGGTAACGCCGTCCGGAATCGCGACGGAGGTTAGGCTTTTACAGGAGGAAAACGCATCCACCCCGATGGATGTAACGCCTTCCGGAATCGTAACGGAGGTAAGGCTTTCGCAGGCGAAAAACGCAGAATCCCCGATGGAGGTAACGCCTTCCGGAATCGTGACGGAGGTTAGGCTTCGGCAAAAGGCAAACGCATAATCCCCGATGGAGGTAACGCCGTCCGGAATCGTGACGGAGGTAAGGTTTTTGCAGCCGGAAAACGCATAATCCCCGATGGAGGTAACGCTGTCCGGAATCGCGATGGAGGTGAGGCTTTCGCAGTAGTAAAACGCGGAATCCCCGATGGACGTAACGCCGTCCGGAATCGTGACGGAGGTAAGGCTTTCGCAGGAGGAAAACGCACCATTCCCGATGGACGTAACGCCGTCCGGAATCGCGACGGAGGTAAGGCTTTGGCAGCCGGCAAACGCACCATTCCCGATGGAGGTAACGCCGTCCGGAATCGTGACGGAGGTTAGGCTGTGGCAGTCGGCAAACGCATAATTCCCGATGGATGTAACGCCGTCCGGAATCGCGACGGAGGTTAGGCTTTGGCAAAGGGCAAACGTATAATCCCCGATGGAGGCAACGCTGTCCGGAATCGCGATGGAGGTTAGGCTTTGGCAGCCGGAAAACGCAGAATCCCCGATGGAGGTAACGCTGTCCGGAATCGCGACGGAGGTTAGGCTTTTGCAGGAGGAAAACGCGGAATCCCCGATATTGCGTATTCCCTGAGGTATGGAATAGGTTGTGTTTTGACGCCGTCTCGGATAGCAAATCAGCGTTTTTTCTGGTTTATAAAACAATACATTATCGATCACCGCATACACGGAATGGTCGGGTGATACTGAGATTTTACTCAGACTTGAACAACCCGCAAAGGGATTTACTCCGATGGATGTAACGCTGTCCGGAATCGTGACGGAGGTGAGGCTTCGGAAGGAGGGAAACGCATAATCCCAGATAGACGTAACGCTGTATCCGTCAAGCCGATCGGGGATGATGAGCTCGTTCACTTCTCTGTTCTTGTAACCAACAATCTCTGCCGTACCGTCGTCGAGAAGAGCATACTGATAATCTCCGCTTTCAAACACCTCTCTTTCTTCCTCTGCAATTGCGCTGAGCGCAAAAAGAAGAAGGAGCGCAAGGATGATATAGAGGTACTTTTTCATTATAACGCTTCCTTTCGGATGATTGGTAATATTATACTGCATGGAAAATGCTGTGTCAAATATATGCGCGCCCGCATGAGCCCGGACGAGCGGTTTGAAAGATATCGAAACGTCTATGAAAACCGTAGGGGTCGATGCCCACATCGACCCGCCATCTCAAAGTATCAATTCATTTACCCCCTTTTCGAAAATCCTTATCTGTGGTATGATTATATTATAGAAATATGCTTTCAAGGGGTGTATTATCATGGAAAAAGTACGCGTTGCCATGATCGGCGTTGGAAATATCAGCGGCATATATCTTAAAAACATTCATGAGCGCTACACGGAAATCGAGCTTGTGGGCGTTTGCGATCTTGTGCGCGAGCGCGCGGAGAAGGCGCAGGCGGAATATAAGAACCTCAGGATTTATGAAACGATGTTTGAAGCGTTTCATGACCCGCAGGTGGAAGTCATTTTGAATCTCACGCGTCCGGCGGAGCATTTCGAGGTTTCAAAGCAGGCGCTTTTACACGGAAAGCATGTCTACAGCGAAAAGCCGCTGGCGGCCTCCTTTGAGCTTGGAAAAGAACTCGTCGCAATCGCCGAGGAAAAAGGCCTGTATTTGGGCGGCGCGCCGGACACGTTTTTGGGCGCGGGGCTTCAGACCTGCCGAAAGCTCATTGACGAGGGCGCCATCGGCCGCGTGCTGGGCGTAAACGCGCACATGATTTCACGCGGCATGGAGTCGTGGCACCCGGACTGCGAATTTTTCTATAAATTCGGCGGCGGCCCGATGCTGGACATGGGCCCGTATTACATCACCGCGCTTGTAAGTTTATTAGGCCGCGTCAGGGAAACCACCGGCATGACGGCAACCTCCTTTGAAACACGTACCGTTACGGCCAAAGAGCAGGCGGGCAAGGTCATCACCGTTGAAGTGCCCACGTATCTGGACGGCGTGATGATGTTTGAAAACGGAGCGGTAGGCCGGATGCTTGCGACGTACGACGCGTATTATCCGAAGGCCGACCGCATCGAGATTTTCGGAACGGAAGGAACGCTGATTGCGCCCGACCCGAATTTCTTCTCAGGCCCCGTGCAGCTTGTGGATAAGGAAGGAAACATAACCGACGCCGAGCTTGTGCCCGGCTACACGGACAACAGCCGCGGCTTAGGTCTTTGGGACATGTGCGCATCCATCCGCGCGGGCGTTTCCCCCAGAGCCGGCTATCAGCAGACGAGGCATGTGCTTGAAATCATGACCTCCTTTGAACGCGCAAGCCGCAAAAAAGGCTTTGAAACCATCCAGACCCCTTATGAAAGACCCAGACCCATGAACGAAAATTATGTAGAAACCGGGAGGATTTTATAGTATGAAAAGCGCAAAAGAATGGTTCCTTAAATATATCATGATTCCCTCTGCCTCCGATGAAAACGCGGGCACGATTCCCTCTACCGAGGATCAGAAAAAGCTGGGCGCGGTTATCGCTCAGGATATGAAGGAAATCGGCATCAAGGATGCTTTCATGGACGAATACGGCTATGTATACGGAACCATCGAGGCCAATTGCGCTAATCAGCCGTCTATCGGCCTGATCGCGCATCTTGACGTCATCGGCGGCGTTCCGTGTGCGCCCATGAATCCCGAAATCATTGAAAATTACGACGGCGGCGTGATCACGCTCAAAAACGGCCTGACCATCGATCCTGCGCAATATGCCTCGGTCGGCGCATGCAAGGGAAAGAGCCTGATCGTCACCGACGGAAACACCATCCTTGGCGCGGACGACAAAGCCGGTATTGCCGAAATCATGGCGCTTGCCGAAAAGCTTATAAACAATCCCTCTATCAAGCACGGCAAAATCAAAATCGCCTTTACTCCCGACGAGGAAATCGGCGGCGGCGCGGAGCAGCTGGACATTCCTGCTTTCGGCTGCGACTTTGCCTACACCGTAGACGGCGGCGAAATCGGCGGCATTGAGTATGAGAACTTTAACGCCGCAAGCGCAAAGGCCGTATTCAAGGGCGTAAACATCCATCCAGGAAGCGCTAAAAATATCATGAAAAACGCAGCCCTCATCGCGGCTGAATTTATCACCATGATGCCGGAAGCCGAAACGCCTTCTCACACGGAAAATTACGAGGGCTTTTATCATCTGGTCGGCATGAAGGGCGACGAATCGGAAGCATTGTGCGGCTTCATCATCCGCGACCACGACCGCGAAAAGTTTGAAAACCGCAAGGCGTTTTTTGCTTCCTGCATCGATTTTATCAATATGAAATACGGCGAAGGAACGGCAGTCTGCGAAATCAAGGACAGCTACTACAACATGAAGGACGCGCTTAAGGATCATATGCATATCGTCGAGCGTGCCAAGGACGCCTTCACCGCCTGCGGCGTAACGCCCTTCCTCGTTCCCATCCGCGGCGGCACGGACGGCGCGCGGCTTTCGTGGCGCGGTCTTCCCTGCCCGAATCTCTCCACCGGCGGCATGAACGGCCACGGCCAGAGAGAATGCGCGTGCATCGAGGATATGGAGAAGATGGTGGACGTGCTTTGTGAAATCGTAAAAACGAAGTGAGGAGAAATACGATGAAAAAGCTGATTGCATTGCTTCTTTTGCTGGTTTTTGCCGTTACTTCTGCGGTTGCGGAAGAACCGTTCGACTTCGGAGAATCGTATCATGGCGATACCCAGATCATCGGCATGCTCTATACATACGAGTCCAGCGGTGAAGGGATACCCATTGCATTTACCAAAGAAGCGAAAAACGTGGTTATCAGCCATGCCAGCGGTATTTCTCTTTCGCTTGAAACCGTGAAGGCGGGCGATGTAGTTGTCGTATACAGTGATATTCCCGAGGGCCTGCCGAACCTTTCGGTCAGCTATTCCTTGCCGGAGGATGAAGAAGGAATCGTTCACATCCGCATGATTTCCAAAAGCGGCATAGACGGATCCTATATTATCATGAACGACTGGTATACGGAAATGGCGTGGAAGGTGGCGAAAAGGCTTTGTTCCATTGCGTCGGACGAAGGCCTTCTGAGCATGTATTCATCCTCCTACGAAATTCTTGAGTTCAATAAGAACATCGGGCAGCTGCTTCCAGAAAGCATGCCCGAAAACCATTATTTTGTCTCGACGGCATGGTTTGACGAGGTGTTTGCCACCTATCTTGAACGGGAAGGCGTTCAGATGAAGCCCGAAAACCTTCAGTATTATCTCAGAAGTCTTCCGGCTATGATCAAAAGCAGTGTTGTTTCACAGGAAGGAGCGCTTTCTCTTGCAGCGTCAGCCGTTCTTCAGGCAAGCGAATGCATGGTTCTTCCCGATATTCCCTTTGAACCGGGCTTTATTGTGTTCGATACAGGGGATGGAAGAGTGATCGTCGTTTCCATATCTTTAGCGGGCGAAGGTATTGTGAGCTTTAACGCAAGCACGGTAGGCCGCGCCGCGCTTGAAATGCTGACGGATATGGAGACGCTGATGGAGGAGATGGGGATGTAGACGAAGCGATCCCTCAGTCAAAAACGTAGGTTTGTACAGCTCCCTTTGCACAAGGGAGCCTTTTGGACGCGGTTTATCCATATTTTTGTTCAGCAGCGCAGGTGCGTTGGCTCCCGGGCAAAGGGAGCTGGCTGCCCGAAGGGCAGACTGAGGGATTGCCTGCTTTGTTGTGCGCGAGATACCCGTTATTCCGGCGGATATGGATGAACGGATCGCTGAGATTGAACTTGGCTATTGCGGAGGAACTGTCATGCAGTCAAAGCACAATAAACAGCTTGTACCGCTTGCAAAAAAGCTTCGCAAAGAGATGACCAGAGAGGAAAGACGCCTTTGGTATGATTTTCTGAAAACGTATCCTGTTCGTTTTTCGAGACAGAAGGTGCTTGGCAGATACATTGTGGACTTTTACTGCGCACAGGCAAAGATTGTCGTAGAACTGGATGGATCGCAGCATTTTGAAGCTGAAAATGCCGAGAAGGATCAGGAGCGCACAGAATTTCTGAAAGGCTATGGTTTGACGGTGATCAGGATTCCCAACAATCAGGTGATGAGAGAATTTCAAAGCGTTTGCGGGTATATTGACAAGATGGTACGGCAATCCCTCAGTCAAAAATCCGAGGATTTTTGACAGCTCCCTTTACACAAGGGAGCCTTTTGGAGCGCTTTGTCCGTATTTCCGATTCAGCAGCGCGGGCGCGTTGGTTCCCCGGGCAAAAGGAGCTTTTGGAGCGCTTTGTCCGTATTTCCGATTCAGCAGCGCAGGCGTGTTGGCTCCCTTGAGTAAAGGGAGCTTTTTGGGAACGCTTTGTCCGTATTTCCATTTCAGCGGCGCGGGCGCGTTGGCTCCCTTGAGTAAAGGGAGCTGGCACGGCGAAGCCGTGACTGAGGGATTGTCATTATCGCTTGAAGGAGGTTATCCCCATGATCGGGCGCATCATCGGCTTTTTCTCGTGTGCTTTGTGCGCGCTGGCCTTCTGGGGGATTGCCGCTTCCGGGAAAAACGGGAGCGCGCCCATCAGCTTTTGGACCGGGGACAATTCTCTTAAAGAGAAAATCCGCGATGTGAAGGCGTACAATGGAAAAATGGCGCTGCTCTACAAAAGATACGCCTTTTCATATCTTGCATCCGGCGTGGGCTTTCTTTTACATCCGATTGCCGGCGTTGTGATTTTGTGCCTTTCGTGTACGCTTGGAATCTGTATGGTTTACAGGCAGTATAAAAAATACGTGGAGAAATACCAATGACGTATCCGAAAAAAGGAAAATACCGCCACTTCAAGGGCGGGGAATATGAGCTTTTGTATATCGCTCGTCATTCTGAAAATGACGAGCCGATGGTGGTTTACCGCGCGCTTTACGAGGGCGGCGAAACGCCGAATGGCGACGGAATCTGGGTGCGCCCTCTGTCTATGTGGACAGAACAGGTTACGCGGGACGGAAAAACGTTTCCGCGCTTTTCCTATGTGGGCGAAGAGGACGATTTTATTCCTCCGCCGGACGATTTTGACGCGCCGCCGATTCAAGAGGACGCTTATTTTGCCGCGCCCATGCCGGATGAAGCGCCAACGGAAAAAACGCGCGACATTTACGAGGTTCTGAAAAACGTGTTCGGCTATACCTCCTTTCGCGAAGGGCAGGAGGAAGTGATTCAAAAAATCATCGAAGGCCGCGATGTGCTTGGCGTAATGCCCACGGGCGCGGGCAAATCCATCTGTTACCAGGTGCCCGCCCTCGCTTTGGACGGATGCGCATTGGTGATTTCACCCCTCATTTCGCTTATGAAGGATCAGGTAAACGCGCTTACGCAGGCGGGCGTTCAGGCGGCGTATTTGAACAGCTCGCTTACGGAAAAACAGGCGCGGCTTGCGTATGAAAACGCGTTTTCGGGAAAATACAAAATCATCTACGTTGCGCCCGAGCGGCTTTTGACGGACAGATTTTTGCACCTTGCGTCCACAATCAAAATTTCGCTTGTCGCAGTCGATGAAGCGCACTGTATTTCCCAGTGGGGACAGGACTTCAGACCCAATTATCTGGACATTCCGAAATTTATATCTTCGCTTCCGACGCGCCCGAGACTGTGCGCGTTTACCGCAACGGCGACGGACAGAGTTCGAAGCGACATCAAGACAATTCTGAAGCTCAATCGTCCCTTTGAGCGCGTAACGGGCTTTAACAGGCCTAATCTCTATTTTCGCGTTCTGCGCCCGGAGGATAAATTTGCCGCTTTAATCGAGCTTATGCAGAAATTTTCCGGCATGAGCGGCATCATTTACTGCGCCACAAGAAAGACGGTTGAAGATATTCACGATAAGCTCAAAAGCAAAGGATATCCCGTCACGATGTATCATGCGGGGCTTGCGGACGACGAGCGCAGGCGAAATCAGGAAGCGTTCTCTATGGACGAAACGCCGATTATCGTGGCGACCAATGCATTCGGCATGGGCATAGACAAAAGCGACGTTCGGTTTGTCATTCACTACAACATGCCCAAGGACATCGAAAGCTATTATCAGGAGGCCGGACGCGCGGGACGCGACGGCGAGCGGGCGGAATGCGTGATGCTGTACGGGCGGCAGGACGTGGTTACGCAGAGCTTTTTTATCGACCACATGGGCGAGGAAGGAAACCTGACAAACGCGCAGATTGAAAAGCTCAAGGCGACCGCGCGGGACAGGCTTTCCGCCATGAAGGGCTATTGCGTAACGGACGGCTGTCTCAGGAAGCATATTCTCAATTATTTTGGCGAAAGCGCGAGCGATGAATGCGGCATGTGCTCGGGGTGCGAAACGGGAAGCATGTTAGTGGATGTAACGGAAATCGCAATCCCGATTGCGAAGCTTGTAAAAGACAGCGGCGGTCGTTACGGCGCAAGCGTGATTATTGACGCGCTTCGGGGAAGCAAAAGCGAAAAGGTGACGCGCTTCGGCCTTACGAAGTTTGAATCCTACGGCGCGCTTGCCTCTTTCACGACAGGCGCGGTTGGGGAAATTCTGGACGGTATGATCGACAAGGGTTTTTTAAGGCGCACGGAGGGCGAATACCCGGTCATCACGCTTGGAAGGAACGCCTTGAAACTTTTAAGCGGAGAAATGAAAATGACGCTTAAGCACGTGCCGGAAACCAAGGGAGAAAGGAAAACGCGCAGAAAGACGGCGGTCAGGGCGAATTTGAGCGCAGATGAAGGCCTTTTCAGGCGTCTTCGCGAAATGCGCATGATGCTTGCAAGGGACGCGGGCGTTTTTCCGTTTATGATTCTGACGGATGCAAGTCTCAAGGATTTGTGCTTGAAGCGTCCGCATACGCTTGACGATCTATTGGAAGTGTCGGGAATCGGCGAAGTGAAAAAACAAAGATTCGGGGAACAGATTCTCAAAGCCATTTTTGAATGGGAGGCGGAAAACAAGTGAGCATGAAGGCGGCCGTCGTCGGCGGCATGAATTTTGACGTGGTGGGTATTTCCGAAAAAACGCTCATGATGCGCGACTCAAACATCGGAAAAATCCGCTTTTCTGCCGGCGGCGTGGGCAGAAATATCGCTGAGCAGCTGGCGCGTCAAGGCGCGGAAACGACGCTTTTCACCTGTGTGAGCGACGATTTTGCGGGGAAAATGCTGAAGGAAGACGCAAAAATCAAAAATATTGATCTGTCCCATGCCAAACAGAGCGCGTCGAACGCCTCTGTATATCTGTCCATTCACGAGCCGGGCGGCGATATGGCGCTGGCCGTCAACGATATGGGCCTGATCGCCGAAATCACGCCCGAGTATCTTAAAAACGTGCTTCCGGAGATCAAAAAGGCGGACGTTGTGGTTGTGGACGCCAACCTTTCGCCGGAGAGCTTAGAATTCATCTTTGATAATATCGATCTTCCGATCGCTGCCGACCCGGTCAGCTGCGCAAAAATTGACAGGCTCAAGCCGTATTTCTCCCGCTTGTCGGCATTCAAGCCCAACGCGCTGGAGGCGATGTATGTAACGGGCGCTGAAAATCCGCGTTTGGCGGCGAGTATGCTTGTAAAAATGGGCGTAAAACGCGTAGTGGTTTCAATGGGCGACGCGGGATGCATCTATGCGGATGAAAACCAAATCGGCGCAATCCTGCCTGAAAAGGTATATTCCTGTCAGGCAAACGGCGCGGGCGACGCGATGTGCGCAGGCATTACGATTGGCGCGGCTTTGGGCGAAAGTGCAAAAGAAGCCGCTCTTCGCGGCATGCGCGCGGCGGGAAAACTGCTTGAGGACAGAGAAAACGGCGAAAAGCAATAGAAAAACGGGGCTGTTGCAGAAGCAAAAGAATCTGCAGCAGCCTCATTTTGCATATCACAAGCGAGCAGAAATACAGCCAATTTTCGTTGAGCAGGAGAGAAATCTGTCTACAGGCAGAAAAAAGCAGACATAGAACAAAGC